>JAGQOG010000156.1 GCA_020427695.1 Phycisphaerales bacterium | reverse complement strand
TTGCACGGAGGACGGGTGGGTTGGGATTCGCCCGTTGGGAGTTCGGCGGCGTCGCGAGGGGTATCAGGTGGGGGACGTCATTGCACGGAGGACGGGTGGGTTGGGATTCGCCCGTTGGGAGTTCGGCGGCGTCGCGAGGGGTATCAGGTATCAGGTATCAGGGCTCGGGCGCGGTTGGTCGTGCTCGATCCAGATCTCCTGCGGGTCGACGGCTTGCCCGTCGGCCCGCCGAACGTGCATCAGCCTCCACCTCGTCATTCGCGTCAAGCATTCCCAGGCCCTGATAACTGATAACTGATCCCCAACAAGGACCGCGGCGCCAAACATGCAAACGCGTTTTCGCACCGCGCGCGTGCCCCTCACAACGCTCGTGCTACACTCGTCCTGTCCTCCATGCGATCCGCATCCATCCAACCGCGATTGCGTTTGGTCGGCGACGAGCCGGTGGCGCCAATGGCGCCGATGGCGTCGGTGGACGCCGCCCGGCGACGGGCGGTGGCGGAGGAGAACGTCGCCGCGGCGCACAATCTGGCCATCGATCCTTCCGATCCGCGATGGCGGGTGGCGCTCGCCGCCGCCGGACTTCTCGACGGGGCGGCCCTGGCGCCGGACCGGCGACAGCGCGTGTTGCGCACGGCGCGGGAGCTTGGTGTCCGGCTCTTCGACGCCAACCTCATCATCGCGGTGGTGCAGGACGCGGCCCGCAGCGGACGACCCCTGGAGACGACCGCCGGGACGCTGGCGTTCGTACAACCGGGACGGGCCCCACGGACGTGGCCGCTCTGGATCGCTCTCGGTGCCGCCGTCCTCGCCGCCCTGGGCGTCCAACTGATGCTCGTGGCCTGGCTGACCGGGTAGCGGCCCCCCGATCGTGCAGAGCCGTTGGCGTGCGTGATGCCCTCCCGCGTCTGAACGCTGCAATTCCGCACGAATCCGAACCACGGGGCTGAAGGTCCCATAGTGTTCAGTCGATGGAACGTGCGCTCGCCTTGCCGGTTCGCCGGCGAGGCCGCCGCCACGCCCCCCGGCCGACAGGCCCAGACGTTTGGCGACTTTCCCCACCGAGCCCGTACCGGCTCGGGCGAGGTTTCGATTGCTTCCTTCATCCTCCCTCGGAAGGGACACGCCATGTCCAGCCAGACCAGCACTCCTCGTGTTCGCAGCCGCACGATCGCACCGACCACCGGGAACGGCGCCAAGACGTCGAACCGTCCGACCAAGCGCGCCCGCACGACCGCCGCTTCGCCCGCGGTCCGCGCCACGCCCGGTACGACAACGCCCAGCACGACGGACGGTGCATCGCCGGAGGAAATCGCCCGCGAGGCCTACTTCATCTGGCTGGAGCGCGGCGGCAACGAGGTCGTGAACTGGCTCGAGGCCGAGCGCCGCCTGACCGACCGCTACGGACGCTGAGCTGTCCCGACCCGCTCGCTCCTGCGTTGCCACCGCGCTATCGTCGGCGAGCATGGCCGACCACACGTGCGGAGCGCCGTCCGCAGACTCCACGGAGCGATTCACCAGCCGGGTGGACGACTACGTCCGAGCACGCCCCGGGTATCCGCGGGAGGTCGTCAACGCCCTCGTCGCCACGGTCGGGCTGCGTCCCGCATCGGTGGTCGCCGACATCGGCGCCGGCACCGGCATCTCGAGCGAGCTCTTCCTGCGCGTGGGCTTCACCGTTCATGCGGTCGAACCCAACGAGGCCATGCGCCGCGCGGCGGAGACGCGGTTTCGCGGCGTCGCCGGCTTCCACAGTGTGAACGGCACCGCCGAACGAACGACGCTCGCCGATCGCAGCGTGGACCTCGTCTTCGCGGCCCAGGCATTCCACTGGTTCGACGCGCCGAGCGCCGCCACGGAGTTCCGACGCATCCTTCGCCCGGGTGGGATGGTGGCGCTGGTGTGGAACACCCGCCGCGACGACTCGACACCCTTCCTGCGCGGCTACGAGGCGATGCTGCGCACGTTCAGCGACGACTATCGGGCCGTGGACCACCGGCGCATCGACGCGGCGGCGTTGCGTTCGTTCTTCGGCGGACCGTTCGAGACGCGACGCTTCGACAACGCACAGCAGCTCGATCTCGAAGGCCTCACCCGGCGCCTGCTGTCGTCGTCGTATGCGCCCGCCCCGGGGCACGCCGCCCACGAGCCGATGATGGCGGAGCTGCGCCGGCTGTTCGAGTCACACGCGCGGAACGGGGCGGTGACCATCGAGTACGACACGGAACTCTCCGTCGGGGCGCTCGCCAACCCGCGATCGTAGAGCAACGGGAACAGGCGGCAGTCGCTTCGCGCCGCCGTGCGACCGTCCTCACGACGTCAGCGACCCGTCGATCTGGTACCCGCAAGCCACACAGCGTCCCGCCGCCGTGCGCCGCCGCGAGCGGAGTCGGACCACGAGTCGGCAGGCTGCCACAGCCAGCCACCAGACCGCGGCGGCCGCGACGACGAGCCACGCACTCCACCCGAGGTCGATGTTCCACTCGTCAACGGGCGCCATGAGTTCGCCCGTCGAGCTTCGAAACCGAAGTCGTCCGGCGTCGATCCCGATGTCG
>JAGQOG010000155.1 GCA_020427695.1 Phycisphaerales bacterium | reverse complement strand
CGGTGCCCGCCGTCACCGACTGGAACTGGCCGGTCAGTCCCTGCACCTGGCCGATGATCTCGCCGAACTGGGCCGCGACCTGTCGGACGCGATCGACCACCGACTGCACGGTCTCTCCGAAGCGAACGATCTCGGCCGCGCCGGCCGACATGGCCCCCTGCATCGCCTGGACATCGTCCTCGATCGAGAGGGACGCCTCCGCGCTCTGGTCCGCGAGTCGACGGATCTCCCGGGCCACCGTCTGGAATCCGGCCCCGCTGTCTCGCGCCTTGACGGCCTCGATCGCGGCGTTCACGGACAGCAGGTTGGTTTGGTCGGCCACCTTGACCATGGCCTGCGCAATGCCGCCGATCCCTTCCGCCCGCTCGCGGAGGGCTGTGAACGTGGCCGAAACGGCATGCGCCGCGTCGCTCAGCCCGTGCATGGTGGACTCCATCTCGCCCAGCCCGGCACGGCCCGATACCGCCAGGGACGCGGACGTGCGGGCCGCTTCGTCGATGGCCGCCATGGCGGTGGAGAGCTCGCGTCCGGTCGCGGAGATCTCGTTGACCGCCACCGCGACCTGCCGCGTGGATCCGCGCAGTCGATCGACGGCCGATTCCTGCTCGCGAGCGGTGGCAGCGATCTCCGTGGCGGCCGAGGCGACCGTGGCGGAGTTGCCCGCGACCTCGCGCACGATGCCCTGCACCATGCCGACGAAGCGATTGAACCAGTGGGCAAGTTCCCCCAGTTCGTTGCGGCGGTCCTCGTCGATCCGGCGGGTGAGATCCCCACCGCCCTCGGCGATGTCCCGCAGACGGTCGACCATCCGGCGAATCGGATGGATCGTCAGCCGGACGATCACGAAGAACGAAACCAAGGTGAGCGCCGCCCCGACCCCGGTCAGCACGAACGTGAGGCGTGCCCCGTTGCGAGCCGCGAGGCTGGCGGCCTCGACCTCCCGCGCCGTGCGCGTGTCGAGGAGGTCGAAGAACGCGCTGATCGGGCGCATGATCTCCGCCTTCGCGCGGTGGTACTCGTCGCCGTGCATGATGCGGCGGGCCATCTCGAGATCGGGCTCGCCCTCGATCGTGAAGTTGCCGGCATCGTCGGCGAAGCGCCCCTTGACCGCATTCATGGCCACCGTCTCGAGCTTGACCAGCGCATCGGATCGGTCCTGTGCCTCGCGGAGCTTGGCGAACTCCTCTTCGGAGAAGTCGAGTTGGCGCATCATCGCGTCGAGCGAGACAGGCGTGCCCGTCGAGACCACCGGCTCCCGGGCGGCGACCACGAAGTCCCAGTAGATGCCCCCGTACCCCTCCGGCCGAGGCATGGTCCCGTTGCGAATCGCCAGGATGTCGTTGAAGTACGTCTCGTACAGGGGATCGCCGGTAACCACGAACGTGCGGGCCATGCGCGTGAGCTCGTCGGAGCTGGCCCGCAGCTCGTCGGCCAGCTTCCACGACTCGAACCGGCGCGTCTGCATCAGCGCGGCCGACTCCTGCAACCGCTCCATCCGAAAGGCAATGACCGTGAGTCCGGCCTGGAGCACGAGGAGCATGCCGAAGACAAGCAGCAGGATGTTGCGGATGGACATGGGTGGAGTGGCCCTCGGTTGACGCGGCCCCGGCCGCGGCGGCAAACGCATGCCAGGAGCGGACCAGAGCGTACCGGGTCCGGCTGATCCAAGTGCTCCCGCGCCCGCTGCAATCCCTGCACCACGTGCCCGCAAGGCCGTAGTTTGCCGCCAGTTGGCCGGCGAACCGCTGGGGCCACAGACTCGACTCCCCATCGCCGACATGGCCGGACGCCGACCCGCTTGACCTGCGTTCCGCCCCTCCCCCAGGAGCCTCCCCATGCTCGCAACCCGCCCACTTTCGGTCCTCGTCGCCGTGGCGACCGGCGCGCTGTTCGTCGCCAACGGCACCGCTTCGCCGCAGACCACGCCGCCGCGCCAGCAACAGCAGCAGCGCGATCGCCTGCGCCAGCACGATCCGTATTCGACCGAGGTCGACGCCGCCGTCTCCGCGGAACAGGAGAAGTACCTCAAGGCGACGACCCTCGAGAACCTCCAGACCGCGTACGACGGCGAGTCGAACGCCGCCAACCGCTACCTCGCCTTCGCCAAAAAGGCCGATCAGGAAGGCTACGGCAAGGTCGGCAGCCTGTTCCGGGCCGCGGCAAGGGCGGAGCAGATCCACGCGGCGAACCACGCCGAGGTCATCAAGACCCTCGGCGCAGTGCCCAAGGCCGAGATCGTTCAGCCGGAAGTCAAGACCACCAAGGAGAACCTCGAGGTGGCGATCTCCGGCGAGCTTGCCGAACGGCAGACCATGTATCCGGCGATGATGGTGCGAGCGCGGCAGGACGGCCAGCGGCAGGCCATACGTTCGTTCAACTTCGCCATGACCGCGGAACAGGGACACGCCGACCTGTACCGGAAGGCGTTGACCAACCTCGAGTCCTGGCGCGGCGGTCCCGTCGACTTCTTCGTGTGCACGGTGTGCGGCTACACCGTCGAGAAGATCGACTTCCGCAAGTGTCCGTCGTGCTTCATCCCCGCCGAGGAATACGTCAAGGTCAGTTGAAGTGGACTGACGCCAGTCGAGACCAGCCGCCCCGGGCGCGGCGATCGGAGCAGCGCGGAACACGCTCCGGTCGGCGCCCGGGGCCGCCACGTGCGGCCTCGCCGGAGCACCTGCCATGAGCCTGATTCCCCCTTGGGACGCCCTTCATCCGTTGGTGGTCCACTTCCCGATCGCCCTGCTGATCGTGGCGCCGCTGTTCGTCGTCGCGGCGCTCGTTTGGCGCCGCGGCTCGAGCTGGCTGCTGATCGCCGCGTTGGCGATCATGGTCCTCGGGACCATCGGCGCGCTCCTCGCCGTATCCACCGGCGAATCCGCGGGCGAACTCGCCGAACGCACGCCGGCGGTGGCGGCGGTTCTCGAGGAGCACGAGGAGTTGGCCGAAACGACGAGGAACGTGTTCCTCGGTCTGACCGCGCTCTTCGCCGCAGTCGTGGTCGCGTCGCACGTGCTGCCGCGCCGCTGGGGGAGCCGAATGCGGCCTGGCGTCCTGCCGGCGCTCCAGATCGTCTTCCTGGCGCTCTACGGCGGAGGCGTGGTTCTGCTCGTCAACGCTGCTCATCAGGGCGGTCGGCTGGTGCACGAGTTCGGGGTGACGGCGATGCTCAGTCCGTCGGCACAGCCGGGCCCCCCGCCGATCGAGCGAACCGCGGCGCACGGCGACGACGATTGACTTCCGGTTGACCGCCTGCAAAGGTCGCACACTCTGCGGAGCGCGCGATCCAATTGCCAGACGGGATGGGAAGGATGCGCAGTCTCGGCAAAGGAGCACCGCCATGAACCGCATGAATCGCACCATGGGCATCGCCGCCGCCTCGTTCGGCGCGGCAGTCCTGTTTGCAGTCGCGCCGGCGCGAGCCGACTTCGCCGGCGTCTGCTGGGACACGTACCTCTACCAACAGGGTGACCAGCTCTTCTGGGTCAATGATCTGTACGTCCGCTTCGACGTCGACCAGAACTTCATGACCGCGATGTCGGACTTCACCGCCGAGGTCACGCCCGGGAACAGCTTCTTCCACTTCGACGCGGCAGACGGGAGTTGGTCGCCGGCGCTGGTGCCGACCGGAATCGGAGCGCCCTTCGACTCGTTCGTGACCGTCGGTGCTCCAGGACCGCTGAACGACTGGACGGTCGCGGGCGCGGGATGGGGCCGCGACGGCTTCGATCAGCCGGCGCTGCCACTGCTGGCGGGCTGGTTCAACGTGGACGAGGCCAACGGTGCCGGCCAGGGGCAGTCCCTTCCGATCCCCCAGTGCGGCGACGGCTTCTACGCCCCAATCGGCCGCTTCACGATCCTCAATCCCAACGGTGGTCTGGTGGCCATCGATGCCATGGGCGCCGTCTCATTCACCGTCGGACTGATGGGAGAGACACAGATCGTGCCATTTGAATCGTCCGTCACGGTCTACCTGGGCCCGCCGCTGTGCCACGCCGACCTCAACCACGACGGATTGGTGGACGGCAGCGACCTTGGTGAACTCCTGGGCGCCTGGGGACCGTGCGACTTCTGTGCCGCCGATCTCGACGGCAACCAGGTCGTGGACGGCGCCGATCTCGGCGTGCTCCTGGCCGCGTGGGGACCGTGCATGAACTGATGTGGATCCCACGTGAAGGTCGGGCGAGTTGCCGGTGGGGACAAAGGGACAGAGGGACGAAGGGCGTCCCGATTCGAGCCCGTCTTGCGGCTTCAGCCCAGGACCAGCCGGAACGTTGCGCCGCCGCCCTCGGTCGGCTCGTGCCGCAGGTCGCCGCCCATGGCTCGCGCCAGTTCGCGCGAAAGGGCCAGGCCCAGGCCGATGCCGCGCTGGGCCTGGGCGGCGTCGTCCTGGCCGCGCTCGAAGGGACGGAACAGGCGCGCCCGAAGCGCCTCGGGAACGCCCGGCCCATGATCCGCGACCACCACGTGGAGACGGCCGTCGCGGCGCTCGGTCCGGAGATTGACCACCGCCCGCCCGTTGGCGTGCGCCGCCGACTGCGGCGCGGCGTCCTGGGACTCCTGTCCCCCGGCGTACTTCGCCGCGTTGTCCACGAGATTGAACAGGATTCGGCTCACGCACTCCGGATCGACGGTCTGGGCGCGCTCCGCGTCGGCCTCGTTCGGTGCTTGGAGGCGCAGCTCGAGCCCCGCCTCTTCGGCACGCCGCACGAGCGGAGGCGCCACCCGCGCCAGGAGATCGGCAGTGGTGAGGCGCTCCGGATGACCACGGTGCCGGCCTTCCTCGATGCGGGCATAGGCGAGGACGTTCTCGACGAGATCCCCGAGCCGGTGCGACTCGTCGCGCAGGGTGCGCAGGTACTCCTCGCGTCGTTCGGCCGGCACCATGTTCGCCGCCAGCATGTCGGTGTAGAGCTGGAAGGTCGTGAGCGGTGTGCGCAGTTCGTGCGTCACCGTGCCCGCGAAACGGGCGCGTCGCTCCGAGTCGCGCTGGGCGGTGCGAAGCGAGAGCCCCCCGGCGCCGATCGCGGCGAGCGCCGCACCCCAGGCGAGGGCGAGCGTCAGCCGTTCGACCGATCCCGAGGCCACGACCGGCTCGACATCGACGACCAGCGCTGCCGGCACCGTTGCCATGCGGTTGCCCGGCGGGGCACCGGCGGCGAACGGCGGCATCCGCACCAGTTCGGCGTGGCAGCGCTCCGGAAACACGTCGGCGATCTCCGCGAGGAGCGTGGTGGCGAGGCGGCTCCAATCGACCAGGAATCCCTGGATGGCGGTTCCGGTGGGCGTATCGACCTGACGGAAGTAGCACAGGCGCGGCTCGCCGCTGCCGACTGGGTCGGAGCCCGACGCGGCCAGCCAGATCGGCGCGAACACGCCGACCGAAAGACCGGGCGAACCGTACGCGGCCGCCGCGAGCTTCTGCGCCTCGGGCCCCGCCCACTGCTGGACGTTGGCGCTGCTCTGGGCCCGCTTCGTGTAGTCGTTGTCGAACTGCGCCTGGCGCTCGGACTGGCCGGCGAAAGCGTTGGCCGAGTCGCGCAGCACTGGGACGTTCGCCTCGAGACCGCTCCCGATGGCCGCGTTGCTCTCCTCGACCAGCATGGTCTGACAGGCGATCGCGGACTTGATCTGCGCCACCATCGGCGTGTCGGCGATCGCCACGCAGACCTCGTCCAGAAGCGGCTGGCGCGGATCGGGGATGGGCGCGACGGGGCGCTTGGACTTGACGGCCACGTCCGACTGCCGCGAGTCGAATCCGTCCGAAATCTCCGGGGAGACGACCTGGCCGCCGGGCAGCATCATCATGTGCAGCACGATGACGTCGTCCGAGATCGCCGCCAGCGGCGAGGGAACGAACGCGTCGTTCTGCGCCAACGCATCGAGCATGCGCTCGTACGGCCGCTCGACGGGAATGCGCGGCAGGTAGTGGAAGAACGGCCGCGCCGCTTCGGCGGCGAGCCGCGGGGCCATCGACGAGTCGAGCCGCCACAGCGCCACCCGCAGGCGCTCCTCGTGCCGCGCCGCCGTTTCGGCCGCGATGCGCTGATCCGCCAACGTGTTGACGATGTGCGTCACCCACGCGAGCGCCGCGAGCAGCAGGACAGCGCCGAGCCCGAAGGCGGTCCAGCCCCAACTCAAGCGACGTCGCTTCATCGCGTGCGCACCTTCACATCTTCGGCCAACTTGTAGCCGACGCCTCGGACCGTGACCACGATCTCTGCCGGAGCGAGCTTCTCGCGGAGCCGCAGCACCTGCATGTCCACGGTACGCGTCTCGAGTCCCCGGGGATCGAGTCCCCACACCGCCCGCAGCAGCTCGTCGCGGTGCACGGCGCGACCGTGGTTCGACGCGAGATGGCCGAGGATGCCCGCCTCGCGATCGGTCAGCTCGCGCACGGTCCCGTCGTCGACCCGAACCTCGCGGCGCAGAAGACAGACGGCCACGCCCGGGCCGTCCAGGCCCACCGCGTCGCTCGACCGCTGGGGACTGCGACGCAGGACGGCATCGATGCGGGCCAGAAGCTCGCGGGCGCTGAACGGCTTGATCACGTAGTCGTCGGCGCCGTCCTCGAGCCCGCGCACGCGATCGCCTTCCGAGCCGCGGGCGGTGAGCATGATGACCGGCAGCGTCGCATCGCGGCTGCGCAGGCGGCGCAGCGCCTCGAACCCGTCGAGTCCCTTGGGGAGCATCACGTCGAGCAGCACGAGGTCCACCGTCGCCGCATCGAGCGCCGCCAGCCCCGCCACCGCATCCGCCGCCTCGATCGGCTCGTGGCCGGCGAAGCGCAAGGCATCGCACACGCCACGGCGGATCGGGGAATCATCTTCGATGACGAGGACGGTGGGCATGTGAACGGAGGGCGCGTGGGACGGAGGGGGGCGGTTGGACGGAGGGGGTATCAGGTGAGGGACGGGCGCGTGGGAGTGAAAGGACGCGGTTGCACGAAGGGGTTATCAGGTATCAGGAGGAGCATACGAGGGAACGTCCGGCGCTGGTGGTGAGGGCCGACCGCGTTCTTTCTCGCGACCGACGCCGTCCGTCACCTGGCGGCTGATACCTGATAACTGATACCTGTCCGTTCTACTCTCGCTCTTCATCGCACCCAACGACATCCGTCCAAGGGCTGCTGATACCTGATACCTGATAACCCCTTCGTGCGCTCGGGTCCACACCGTCCCACGTCTCCGCACACTCAACCGCCAAAGGCAATCCCCTTCCCTTCCGCTTGCGCCCGAACGGCGCGCCGCAGGGCGGTACCGAAGGACTCTTGTCCGCTCTCGGCGGCCAGGCGGGTCTGCTCGGCCTCGACGAACGCGTCGCGCTGCTTGCCGAGATCGGCGATCTGCTGCTGGAGCTCCGCCCGCTTCTTGGCCATGGCGGCGATGTGGGCCTTCCGCTCCTCCGGGGTCATGCCGCGCATGGACTCGGGAAGATCCTCGACCTTGACGTCCTCGAGCTTGAATCCCTCCTTGGCGGAAGCGTCCACCAGGTCCCAGCGGTCGTTGCAGTAGAGCGCACCGCTCTTGGTCACGCACCGCTGGGCTGCGGTCGCGTTGTTGAGCGACTGGGCGTTGTTGTCCTGCGCCACCTGGTTCTCTGCCGCCCACGCGCCGGTGGCGCCGAAGGGCAGGTACGTGGTGTTGATCAAGGCGCTCAGGTTCACGAGCT
>JAGQOG010000154.1 GCA_020427695.1 Phycisphaerales bacterium | reverse complement strand
GGACCGCCGACGGCGGCGTTACCCAGCCCCTTGGCATACTGCGGTCTCGCTCCTCCAGGGCATGCCAGCCCTTTGGAGCCAGCCCGATGATTGACGATCCGCAGCCCCATCGGGCGTCAGGTGCGGATCGCGCGGACGTGTATTACGCCGCGAGAGCGTACTGGTTGTTGCCAGTTAAGGTTGTGCATGCTTTTTGCGTGGACCGCATGCTCCACGACACGCAGCGACAAGCCTTCCCTGTCCGGTCGATGCCAATCGGCCCCAATTGTCAAAGAACAGCCATTGTACGCCCGCCCGCGACACCCGGTTCGGGACCCGCGAACAAGGGTCTGGTGCGTCGAATGGAACCAGCGTTCCAGGCCTAGGCCATCTCCCAGCGGCGAGCCAGGAACCGGGCCACGCCGAGGAAGACCACGCTCAGGGTGACCAGGACCAGCACCTGCGGCCACAACGATGTCACCGGCTGCTCGTACCAGAACACCTTCTGGTAGCCGTCCAGCGCCCAGGCGTTGAAGGTCGCGAGGCCCACCGTCTGCATCCACTCCGGCATCATGAATCTCGGGAACATGCTTCCGCCCACCGCCGACATCAGGAGGATCACGACGGTGGAGACGCCGCTGAGCTGGGCGCGGGTGCGACAGAGTCCGGCGAGCACCAGACCGAAGGCCGCGGCGGCTGCGGCGGTCGCGGCGGTCATGACGGCGAACCCGCCGAGGTGCTGGAACAGCTCGAGGCGGAAGACCAGGCGCGCCCAGAGGAACATGATCGTGATCTGGGCCATCCCCATCAGGGCGTAGAACGCCCATTTGCCGAAGAGCAGCCGTGTCGCGCCGAGTCCACTCGTCATCAGGCGCTCGAGGGTGCCCGCCTCCTCCTCCTCGAGGAGCGTGCCGGCGGCGCCGGCCATCGAGAAGAGAAGGAACATGACCGCCGTGCCCGCGGCATAGAAGGCAATGGGTCCGCTGCTCTTGGATTCGCCCAACACGTCCACGGTGCGCACCGTGACCGGACCCGTGAAGCCCGAACCCCCGTCCGCACTGGAGTCCGCACCGGAGTCCGCGCCCGCCGACTCCGTGGCGCCGTCCGCCGCCTCGTCGGAATCTTTCGCCTGACGCTCGAGCAGGGGAAGCCAACGGTCCATTGCCCGACGCTGCTGATCGGTCAGGCCGCCACCGAACTGCTCGAACATCTTCATGCCACGGCTCGCCAGAAGGTCGGGCGCCGCCGTCATGGCCACCTTCTGGAGCAGGCCGCCCACCATCGGACCCGCCACCGGGTCGGCACTGTCGGCCAGCAGCTCGACCGAGGCCTCGCCGCCGACGAAGGTGCCGAAGCGTTCGCCGAAGCCTGGCAGCAGGATCACGGCGATCGGGAGATCGCCGCCGCGCACCAGCGCCAGGGCCTCCTCGCGCGAAAGCGGATGGCGCGACGCGCCGTCGCCCGTTTCTGTGCGCACCCGCAAACCGGTCTCGCGCTCGAGCGCTGCCACCATCCGGCTGCTGGCCGACGACTGGTCCTCGTCCACGACCGCCACGCGGATGCGTGAGGTGCCGCCGCCGCCCGCCCCGCCGAAGACCGCCGCGAACACCGAGAAGAAGCCCATCGGCAGCACGAACGAGAGCAGGAGCGCCACGCGGTCGCGCTTGAGCGAGAGCCAGCAGATTCGCAGCACCGTCCCGATCATTCGCGGAGCTCCCGTCCGGTCAGGGCAATGAACACGGAGTGCAACGTGGGGGAGGCGAGGTGCACATCCTCGACCGACCGGCCGGCGGCCTGGATCCGCGCCAGCATGGCGGGAAGGTCCACGCCCACGTTCTCGACGTGACCGACCATCGTCGTGCGCTCGACCCGCCAGTCGCCTGGCGCAAGCCCGTCCGACGGAGGCGCATCGAGCCGGATCGTCACCTCGTGGTGACGGCCAACCGTCGCGGTCAGCAGCTCGCGGAGCGTTCCCGAGGCGATCGTGCGCCCGTGGTCGATGATCACGATCCGCTCGCAGAGCTGCTGGGCTTCGTCGAGCTGGTGCGTGGTGAGAAGCAGGGCGGTGCCGTCCGCCTGGAGTTCCGCCAACATCTCCCAGATGCGCTGGCGGCTCTGCGGGTCGACGCCCACCGTCGGCTCGTCGAGCAGCACAAGCTCCGGCTTGTGCAGCACGCCGCACGCGATGTTCAGACGCCGCTTCATGCCCCCCGAGAAGGTGCGGACCAGATGTCGAGCCCGATCTTGGAGCCCCGTGAACGCGAGGGCCCATGACACCCGATCGCGGCGCGTCGTGCCCGCCAGGCCGAGCAGGCTGGCGAAGACCTCGAGGTTCTCCTGGGCGGTCAGCGTGGGGTAGAGGGCGATCTCCTGCGGCACCACGCCCATTCGGTGGTGAACCTCGAGGTCGCGGCGGCGATCGACGCCGATCTCGGTGCCGAAGAGCTCGATGCGCCCGGCGTCGAGCCGGACGCGTCCACTGATGGCCCGGATCAGGCTGGTCTTGCCCGCGCCGTTGGGCCCGAGCAGTCCGACCCACTCCCGTGGCGCCACCGCGAGGCTGCAGCCGTCGAGCGCCTGCACGGAGCCGTAGCGACGACGAGCCTCGGTCACGGTGAGCATGGGCCGATTGTACGAGCGGTGTGCCCGCGTGCCGGAGCGATCGTTCGAGCGGGCGTCCAAGCGATCGCGGAACCCCGTACCATCCCGGTCATGCCGTCCCGCATCTCCGTCCTGTTCGTCTGCATGGGAAACATCTGCCGCAGCCCCCTTGCCGAGGGGGTGTTCCTGCACAAGATCAACCAGCGCGGCATGGCGGACCGGTTCCGCGTCGAGTCCGCCGGAACCGGCGGCTGGCACGCCGGGTCGCGCCCCGATCCGGGCTCCGTGAGGATCGCGGGCAAGCACGGCATCGTCCTGCCGAGCCGCGCCCGCGTGGTGGAGCCGTCCGACTTCGACGCCTTCGACCACATCCTGTGCATGGACCGGATCAACGAGCGGCATCTCCTGGCCCAGGGCGCGCCGCGCGAGAAGCTTCGCCTCCTGCTGTCGCTCGACCCGCGCGCCGACCGCGACGAGGTGCCGGACCCGTACGGCGAGGGAGCGGATGCCTTCGAGCTGGTGTACCGGCTCGTTGACTCGGCGTGCGACGTGCTGCTGGACGAGCTGGCCGGACCGTCCGAAGCGAGCCCGTCGTGAGCGCGTCGCTGGTGGATGCCGCCCTGCGCCTCGCGGAACTGCCGCATGGGATCCTCGAACGGCAGTCGATGTCCGGCGGGTGCATTCACTCCGTCGAGCGGCTCCGCCTTGCGGACAGGACGGTGGTGGTGGTCAAGCAGGCAAGGCCAGAGCTGGCCGAGATGCTGGTCGAAGAGGCGGACGGGCTGGCGGCGCTGCGGGCGACGGGGACGGTCCGGGTGCCCGGGGTTCTCGGTGTGTTGAGCGACGAACGCGGCGCCGCGATGGTGCTCGAACACCTCGCGCGAGGCCGGGCGGACGGTGCGGACTGGACGCGCTTCGGACGCGATCTCGCGGCGTTGCACCTTCATCCCGCGGGCGAGCTCTACGGCTTCGATTGCGACAATCATCTGGGTACGACGCTTCAGCCGAATGCGTGGCACGACGACTGGCCGGCGTTCAACGCGTCGTGTCGGATCGGTCACCAGCTTCGACTGTTGCGGGAGCGCGGGTCGCTTGACGCGGCGCAGACGAGCGTCGTCGAGGCGGTGGTCGAACGGTTGCCGGCGTTGCTGCCGGCCCGTCCGCGTCCGTCGCTCCTGCACGGGGATCTCTGGTCGGGGAACGCGCTCGCGCTGGATTCGGGCGTGGTGGCAGTGATCGATCCGGCGCCGTCGATCGGCGACGGGCTGGCGGACCTCGCCATGATGCGACTCTTCGGGGGGTTCCCGCCGGCGTGCTTCGCGGGGTACTTCGCGGCGATGAGCGAGGCGGGGGAGCCGCCGATCCCGCCGCGGGCGCTCCAGGCCCGGATCGGCGCGTATCAGATGTACCACGTGCTGAACCACGCGACGATCTTCGGTGGAGGATATGGCGCGCAAGCGGCGGCGCTCGGTCGCGACCTGGTGGCGCTGGCTGGCGGGTGAGTGGGGTGTGGTCCCCGGGGGTCGATCGCGCGTGTGCCACTGACTGCCCCTGTGCGGGGGCAGTCAGTGCGCAGGGCGTGTTCGATGCGAGGGCGTGGGGACGTTCGACACCGCACTGACTGGCTTCGTTGCGCTGCGCTCCACTGCGCCAATCAGTGGCACACCGCGCTCAATCGGTGGCGCTGGAAGGGGGGTAAGTGGG
>JAGQOG010000153.1 GCA_020427695.1 Phycisphaerales bacterium | reverse complement strand
GTGCGGTGGTGGGAATGTTCGCCACGTTGACGCCGTCGGATGCGGTCACGAAGTACCGCACCCCCCGCACGTCGAGGTCGCCGGCCGGAATCGTGGCCGACCATTCGCCGGTCCCCGCGTCCGTCAGCGTCATCGGAACCTCCGTGAACGCGGACGCGACGTCGGGCTGGTAGTACAGAGAGGCGGACACGACCAGCACGTCGTCCTGTAGCAGCGCGGTCACCGGCAGGTCCGCGCCGGCCACGGCCGAGACCGGCGGCAACACTCCGAACGGCGCGTTCGTGGGCAGCGAGGCGCGGAAGCCGGCAGAGGCGGCGAAGCCGGCGGAGCTGGCACTTCCCGCGAACGGATCACCGAGCGTCACTTCCGCCGAGAATCCGCTCGACGAGGTGGCGCCGCCGCCGACCGCGAAGGTCTCCTGCGCGTCTCCCCGTGCGGCGAGGAACACGAGCCCAGCCGCGACGAGGATCGAGAGAGTGCGAAGGCGAGTCATCTGGAAGCTCCCTTCGGCTAGCGCCGCGCGAGATCGTCGGCGGTGGCGTCTTCGAGACCGGGCAGAGCGGCGCTCACGGTGCCGTAGGCCGTCGGCACGAAGATCAGGGCGAGATTCGCGTCGAGCACGGTCGCCGACGTTCCCTCGTCCATCTCCACCACGGTGTGGAACGTCGTCGAACCGGCGCTGACGGCCGTCACGCTCACGGCGGTCAGGGAGTTCCGGAACACTCCGGCGCTCGCGTTGCCCGGCATGAACCAGCGCACCATGTTGTCGTCGTTGTTCGCGACCGAAGTGTTCACGGAGACGAAGAACTCGTTGTTGATGAACGGGATCTGGCTCGTGGAGATGGCGGCGCTGCCGATCGCGATCACGAACCCGGCTGTGGGCACGCTGATCGCGCGGCTCTCCACCGACGTCGCCGTGCCGAGCGGGAGATTCACGTCCGTGTTGTTGAAGGCGAACGCGGCGCCCGGCTCGTCCGAGATCTTGCTCGCGTTCACGGCGTTCGTACCCAGCTCGCTGTTGCCCACCGCGCTTGCGGCGATGGCGGCCGCCGTCACGGAGTTCGTGCCGAGGTTCGTGGACGTGATCGTCCCGCTGGCGATCTTTGCGCCAGTGACCGCCGAGTTCGCCAGATCGGCGCTGGCGACCGAGCCGTCGACGATGCGCGAACCGTCGACGGCGTTCGTGGCCACCTTCGCCAGCGTCACCGCGTTGCTCGCGAGCTCGGAGTTCCCCACGGAACCTCCGGCGATCTGGGTCGCCGTCACGGAGTTGATGCCGAGATCCGCCGCCGTGATCGAACCGTCCTGGATCTTCGCGCCGGTGACCGCGTTGTTCGCGAGGGCGGTGCCGTCGATCGAGCCGGCCGACACGGACTCCGCGCGGAACGCGTAGCCGGAGGAACTCATGCGGATGCGGGGGGTCAGCGTCTCCCCGCCGATCGAGTTCTCGAGGAGGCGTTCGCCCCCCGCGAACACGCTCGGATCGATCGGATCCGGCGTGTCACCGTCCCCGAGGAACGCGCTGACGACGCCGTTGACCGGGGTGACGGTGTGGGTCTCGGGTCCCCACAGTGCGGTGCCCCCGGACTCGACACCGAAGATCGAGAACTGGACCGCCGTCCCGGCGGCCACCGGGGCGCCGTTGGCGTCGACGAGGCGGGACTGGAACGGGATCGTGGAAGGAACGGCGGCCCAAGTCAGGACAGGAAACGCCAGCAGGACGCCGGCGAGCGGGAGACGGCGGAACATCGGAAACCTCCTGGGGGCGGCGACATGCGCCGTGCGGGTGCGAAACTGCCCTCCTCGTTTGCCCGGCTCCGAAGATCTCCCGCCCTCCCCCGTCCCGCCCTTCCGTGGTACCCTGGCCCGGCCTTTGATTCACCCACTCCCACTCTCGATAACGGGAGACCGCATGGCACCTTCCGTGGACGAGCTGCTCTCGTTCTTCGACGAGACGCGCTTTCTCCCCTCGCTTCGCGCCCGATCCAAGGCCGGAGTGCTCAAGGAACTCGCCGGCGCCTTCGCCGAAGATCCGGACATCCGTCACCAGGAAGTCCTCCTCGAAGCCCTGACCGCCCGCGAGAAGCTGGGGTCGACCGGAATCGGCAAGGAGGTCGCGATCCCGCACAGCCGGACGCTCTCCGTGCCGAACCTCAAGGCCCTGGTGGCTCGGTCCAAGAGCGGCGTGGCCTGGGGCGCCCCCGACAAGAAGTCGGTGAAGCTGTTCTTCGTGGTCGTCGCGCCGCCGCAGGATCGGGCGAACCTCTACCTGCCGTTGCTCGGGGCGCTCGTGAGCGCGGTCCAGGCCAAGGGCAGCCGCGACGCCCTGCTCTCGGCCGAGGACTGGGGCGGGATGCGCTCCGCGCTGGAGGAGGCGCTCCGTGGCTGAGACCCAGCGGCTGGCCGCCCTCCAGGACATCGACGTGATGATCCGCGAACGGAAGAACGAGGAAGAGCTCGGTTTCTCCACCGAGGGGCTCGAGACCCTC
>JAGQOG010000152.1 GCA_020427695.1 Phycisphaerales bacterium | reverse complement strand
GTGCCACTGCCATCGAGGTCGCCAGCGCCGGCACCACTCCAATTCGCGAGCAGGATGCCGAGGTCACCGCCGCCGACCACGCCGTCGCCGTCCAAGTCACCGAACACGCCGCACTCGAGGCGCTGGAGAAGCGCATTGGCACCCGCAGCCGTGCTGTAGGCACCTACCGCCCACATGGCGTTCGCACCGGGAATCGGCGCCATCTGCGTGTAGGAGCGCGTGATGGCGCCATCTGGAGCCGGAATGGTGGCGGCTGACCACGTCACCCCATCGAAGTGGAAGGCACCGCCGGTGTTGGACCACGCCCACACGTTGTCGGGCGCGAGCGCCGCCATGGCGCGGATGCGGGCCGTGGTCGCGATCGGGCTGGGAAAGAGCGTCCATGTGTCGCCGTCAAAGTGCATGAAGAGGGCGCCGCTGGGCAACTCGCCGCCGATCCAGATGTCCTCGGGACCAGTGGCGGCGATCGCTGCCGGCATGTGCTGCGCGAGCCCGGCGATTGGCGTCTCGACCGACGACCACTCCGATCCGTCCCAGTGCGCGATGATGGGGTAGAACGGCGAGGTGGAGTCGCCGTAACCGACGAGCCAGGCGTCGTCGGAGCCGAAGGCAAGGATGTCGCCCGGAACATTGACACGGGTGAACCCGATCGGGAACGGCACCACGTTCCAGTCGCCCGCGTCATAGTGGACCGTCAGGACATTCGCGATCCCCGGACCACCATTCCCGGCATTCGCCGTTCCGAAAGCCCACGCGTCACCGTCCGGGCTCGATGCCCCGCCTTCCAGGATGCCACCGATCGGCGTGAACGGGTGCTCCGGCTGAAGGCCAAGGTCGATCTGCTGCACATCCGCCCATCCAGACCCGGTCCAGCGCCCAACGATCGGCCAGCCGACGACGATGCTCGGCCACGGCGACGAGCCGCTGCCCATCGCCCAGACCTCGCCGTTTGCGAGCGCGGCCACGCCGCGCCATTGGAGGTTCGATCCGCTCGCCGGGAAGGGTCCGGGAAGTCCGTCCGTCGATGGTGACATGATGCCCGACCAGACCGCGCCGTCCCAGTCGAGGAGAACGGGACCGACCCCGGCCACCTGCCCCACCGCGAAGGCGTCGACCATCGAGCGAACGTCCAGGTCCCACATTGCGTTGAGCGGCGCAGTGCCGAACGGTCCTGGCTCGGTGAACCATGTGCACCCCTCGGCCCGGCCGGTGGCGTCGAGTGATGCGGTCATGACCGCGGCGATGACGACGACGAGCGCCGATGCGGATGACGAGCACGGCATATGTTGGCTCTCCTGCGGGATGAGGGGTGCTCCAGACCGGCGCGCAGCCCGGTCGGTGCGGTATGGATACATCACCGCAGCGGAGGGTTCCGACAGGGCGCCAGATACGTTCTCAGCGACCCGAAATTCGCCATTCTCGGGCAACCGTCGCCTCGGGCGATCGAGCCAGACGGCACCGCCTTGGACGCCTGCCTCCCACCTTACTCGAGTGCCGACAATCGTGCTGGTCGGATCGGTCCCGATCGGGATGCGTAGGTTGGGTCAATCACGTGTCGGCCCGTTCGGACGCCGCGACCATCCTCTCACGATCGCCGCTCCATGGTACGCTCGAGTCGAGCCCCGGCCCTTGGAGGTTGGCGGCCCGATCGAACGTCCCGCCGTTCCAGACCATGATCTCGCTGTCGGCCCGACCATGCGTCACGATCCGCGTGCTGTCAACGCTGAACCTGAGGTCTGGCTGACGCGGCATGACCGTCGGAATCGGATCGCTCGGCACGCCATCTTCGATACCCTGCATGCGCACGGCCCCGTCCGCCGCGATCGGCACAGGCTGTCCGCCGCACGGCGAAAACGCGACCGGCTCCGCATCGAGCACGCGAATCGCCTCCAACCACCGGGCATCCAGCAAGTCGAACACCGGCGCCCGCTCGCTCTCGCTTCCTCCTTCAGGCTCCAGGGATCCTGGGTGCACCGGCGCTCGGGAGGGTTCACGCCTCCGACGGCTCGGACCACCGGTCTGCTCGATCCCACACGCTCATCGTGCACCGTCGGCCCGCTCTCGCTCCGTCGCGTGGCGCGGCCGGAACAGCACGAACCACGCCAGGGCCGCGGCCTGAATCGCAATGAGCACCAGCATTCCGGCACGGTAGCTGGAGACGACCGTGCCGCCGTCAACGAGCTTCGGCCAAGCGTGGACGATGGAGCCGAAGCCGAACTGCACGCCGAACATGAAGAGGAAGACCAGGATGTTCGCCGCGGTCAGGGCACGCCCGCGCACCTTCCGCTCGAGGTGCTGCGTCACGACGGCGAAGTACAGGATCGGCATCTGGGCGAGGTACCCGTACACGAACCACGTCGCGAGGTGGGTCGAGCCGATGTCGAGGACGAGCATCACCTGGGTGACCACATGCAGACCGCTCGCGACGGCGAGGATTGTCGCCAGGCCGATCCCGGTGACCTCCGCGATGCGCGAGATGAAGGTGTCGCTGAGGAACCCGACGATCGTCGCCATGGCCAGCACCGACAGGTATTCGGCCGCGATCTCGGGCGAGACGCCGACGACGTGACGCAACCAGGGCCCGAGCCATAGGCCCTGCATGCCCATGAACCCGCCATAGGTCGCCGCGAGCAGCGGCACGACCCGCCAGAACGACCGGTCCCGCACGACGCGCCGAAGGCCACGAAGCCGCTCGCGAAGCCCGTGCTCCGCGTCCTCGGGGTGGCGGACGTCCCGGTGGACCGCAAAGACGAGCACGGCGCACGCCACGGTCGCGCCGGCGAGCACGAACATGAGCGCACGCCAGCCGTGCGCCGACTCGAACGCCTTCGCCGGGCTGGTCGCAACGAGCGCCCCGAGACCGCCCACGGCCAGGATGATGCTGTTGAAGAACGGGACCTGGCGCGCCTCCACGCGCTCGGCGATCGACTCGAACGCCGCCATGAGCCCCCCCGCCATGCCGACGCCCAGGAGCGCGCCGCCGAGCGCCAGCGTCGTCAGTCCGTGCGCGGAGCCGATGACCGCGGCCCCGCCCGCGCCAACGAGAAAGAGCACCGTCTGCGTGCGTCGCGCCCCCCACCCGTCGAGGAGCAGTCCGAGGGGGATTTGCGCGGCGGCGAACGCGAGGGCAAAGGTGGAGGTCGCCAGCCCGATCTGACCCGAATCGAGGTCGAGGTCGGCCATGATGGGTTGGGCCAGGATCGCGTTGATCGTGCGGTAGCAGACCGTCAGCTGGAATCCCAGGCCGAACGGCAGGATCGTCGCCAGCCAGATGCCCGCTCGGCCCTTGCGCTCCATGTGCAGCTCCCGCGGCGATCGTACGGGAGGGGCGCGTGATCGGAAAGTAGGCGCACGCCGAGGGCTCGCCGCGCTCGCCCCACCTGCCCGGCGCGGAGCAGGCCCGCTTCCGGGGCGTCCGAAAGCGCGACCCCCTCGTCGCCTCCTGTCCGCACTGCAGGCCTTGCGTTCAGCGTGGCGACGCCTGGTCGATGAGATCAGCCGCGATCCGAGGGTCTTGTGTCAGGCCGCCTGGCCCGAGCCCGATCAACTGTTCCGCCGGCGCATCGACCTGGCGCTTCCGCCGATGTGTCCAAGGTCCATGAGCACCGCGATGACAATCAGGACAATCCACACCCCGCCGACGTTTCCGCCGTTCTGGTTCCACGCGAAGGCATACGCCAGCGTGGTGAAGGGCAGGAAGAAGAAGCCGAGGAGGGGCAGAATCCACGTGGAGAATGGCGCCGACAGGTAGTTCCCGCCAAACAGCCACAGCAGAACGAGGACGAGTCGCGGCGCGAATGCAGAAAGGAGGAGAAGAATGCATCCCACGATCCCATCCTGCCCGCGGCGGCACGGTTCCGCAAGTCGTCACCGGCTCCATGGCGAGGGACGGCGCGGGTGTCGTCGAGTCCGCTGGGCCCGGGTCGTCCCGAGCGACTACGGCGTCGGCGCCGCCGTCGTCCTATCTGAGGGCCGCTCCACGAGCCGAGCACGAAACGTCGCCGCCTCCTCGGGGCGACCGGTCTCCTCGCAGAGTGCCGCCAGTTCGGAGATCGCGCTCTGGGTCGCGGGGAACTCGTTCCCCCGCGTCTTCTCGAGGAGATCCACGGCCGCGCGGAGCTCGGGCTCGGCCTCGTCGGTCCGGCCGAGCGCCCGGAGGATCGAGCCGTGCAGGCCGAGGAACGTGCCCCGCGTCCATTCGTCGGGCTCCAGGTGCTCGTGGGCGCGGGTGACGACATCGCGCATCAGCGCCTCCGCCTCTTCCAGACGCCCCTGCTTCTTGAGCAGACTCCCGAGAAAGCGCTCGGTCCACAATGTCGTGGCGTGATCGGGTCCAAGCACCTTGCGGTAGCCCTCGATCGCCTCGTCGTAGAGGGCGCGGGCCTCCTCGTCGCGATCGACGCGGGCGTAGCAGGAGCCGAGGTTCTTCATGGCGATCAGCGTCTGCGGGTCCAGATCGCCGTAGAGGCGCCGCCGGGACGCCAGCACTTCCTCGTTCAGCGTGATGGCCTGATCCAACTGGCCGCGGTTGGAGCAGATGACCGCCAGGTTCCCCTTGATCGCGAGCGTTCCGACGTGATCGGGGCCGTAGAGCCGCTCGCACTTCTCGAGCGCGGCGCGGAACACGGGCAGCGCCTCCTCCTCGCGGCCGCCGGCCGCCAGGGTCGAGGCAAGGTTGTTCATCGCCTCGAGCAGCCGTTCGTCGTTCTCGTCGAGGAGGTCCTGGCAGCGCTCGAGCGCCTCCCGCTGGCAGACGATCGCCTGGTCGAACCTGCCCCACTCCTTCAAGGTGCTTCCAAGCAGGTCGAGGCAGTCGATGGTCCGGAGATCGTTGCTCCCCAGGTGCTCGCGCGAGAGCGTGAGCGCCCGCTCGAGGTGCTTCTGCGCCTTGGCGAACTCGCCGAGCGAGAGGTAGCAGGAACCCATCGTCTGCTGGATCGACGCCTCGACCACCGGTTGATCCCCGAACCGATCGCCGATCCGCTCCGCCGCGGCATCGAGGACTTCGCGCATGGTCACATCGTGGGTGAACCCTCCGTGCTCGAGCTGGAGCGCGGCGAGAAGATCGTCGGTGAGAAACGCGTTGATCCCGAGCGCGATCGCCTTCTGGCTCTCCGCCTCGAGACGCTGCCGATGCTCGCGCTGAAGGCTGTAGACGGAGGCCGCCGTGCCGCCGATCAGCGCGATTGCGGCGACGACGACGCTTGCGGTCAACGCCCGGTGGCGCCGAGCGAACCGCGAGAGGTGATACATCGCCGTCGGGGCGCGGGCGGCGATCGGTTCGTGGTTCAGGAAGCGCCGGAAGTCGTCGCCCAGCGCGGCCGCCGACTGGTATCGCCGCTCGGGCTCCTTGCGCAGGGCGGTCGCCACGACGGTCTCCAGGTCGCCGCGGAGTCCTCGATTGAACGAGCCGAGTGTGGCCGGCGACGCCTCGATGATCGTCCGCGCCGCCTCGTGCATCGTCGTCCGCTTGACCGCATACGGGAGCGATCCGGTCAGCAGTTCGAAGGCGATCACGCCCAGCGCGTAGACATCTGTCCGGCTGTCCAGCTCCGCACCGGCCACCTGTTCGGGGCTCATGTAGGCGAGCGTTCCGACGAGCTGCCCGGCGCTGGTGTGCGCCATCGTGAGATCGGCGTCGGCGTCCACGAGCCGAGCCACGCCGAAGTCGAGCACCTTGGGCTGGCCGTTCGCATCGACGAGGATGTTGTCCGGCTTGAGATCCCGGTGGACGATGCCGCGCTGGTGGGCGTGGTGGACGGCGTCGCAGATCCGTACCATCAGCTCGACGCGTTGGCGCGGGCCGAGCGCCTCCTCGTCGGAATAGCGCCGAAGCGGTCGGCCGTCCACGAACTCCATCGCGAAGAACGGCTGGGCACCGTGCCCCGCGTCGTACGTGCCCGCCTCGAAGATCTGGGCGATGCCCGGATGCTGGAGGCGTCCGAGCACATGCACCTCGAAGCGGAAGCGCTGCAGCAGCTCGGGTGCCCGCGCCCCGGGCCGGAGGAGCTTGACGGCCACGGTGCGTCGAGGCTCCGGCTGCGTTCCCTTGTAGACGCGGCCCATGCCGCCTTCGCCAACGAGCGACTCGATCCGGTATCGACCGATCTGCTCCGGGATCGGCTCGTCGAGTGCAATGGAGACGTCGAAGCCGATACCGAGCGCTGGCGTCTCCAGCGCCGAGGAGCCCGGTTCATCGTGGGCGAGCATCGCGAGGACCTTGTCGCGCACCGCGGGATCGTCGGAGGCCGCGCGGCGCACGAGGCGATCGCGCTCGCCTGGCGCCACGCCGCACGCCTCCTCGAAGAGCTCGTGGACGCGCTCGTACTGCGCGGGCGTCATCTCGTGCCGGTCGGGCGTCACGGCACGTCGAGCTCCCGCAGCTCGTCGGCGAGCCACGCCCGCGTGGTGCGCCAGCGCCGCGCCGCCTCGGTGCGCGAGATCCCCAGCACCTCCGCCGCTTCTTCCGAGGTGAGGCCGCCGAAGTAGCGCAGCTCGACGAGCTGGGCGTCCCGCGCGTTGAGACGGACGAGCTTCCCGAGCGCCTCTTCCAGGGCAAGCACATCCACCCGATTCCCAGGCTGGTCGCCGGAGAGGGCCGAGAGCGTGACCCGCTCCCTTCCGCCGCCGCGCTTCGCCGCGTGCCGAGAACGGGCATGGTCGACGAGCAGGTGGCGCATCACCGTGGACGCGAGGGCCAGGTATTCTGCTCGATTGGTCTCGCGCACGCCGTCGGACGCCGAGAGCTTGAGGTACGCCTCGTGGACCAGCGCCGTGGGCTGGAGGGTGTGTCCGGCACGCTGATCACGGAAGAGGGCGACCGCCAGCCGGTGCAGCTCGTCGTAGACATGTGCCAGGAGATCCGCGGCCGCCGAACGATCCCCGTCGGCCATCTCGGCCAGGATCCTCGTGACCGACTCTCGACCTTCGGCCGGCATGGTCGTGATCTCCGGGTTCCGTGGTGCCCGAACCGATCATATCCAGCCGTGTGGGCGGCTCCGTGTTCGACAGGTGCCCGGTCCGAATGCGGCAGTGTCGATCGTTGGCGGCGCGATCCTGAGCGGAATCCGGGAATTCCCGGAGCGCGCCACGCCGGGATTCCGTCCGCTTCCAGGGGGGAGCCCCGGCGGAGCAGTCGTCCGCCTCCCGCTCCGCTCGATCAAGACCCTCGCTGGAGACCCGAACCATGCAGAACAACTTCGCTCGTCACGAACGCGTCGCACCGCGTTTCACGCCGACCCGTCCCGCGGGCGCCCGATGCATCCTTGTCCCGGCCGCCGCGGTCGCCAGCGCCATCCTGACGGGCGGCAGCCCCGCCTTCGCGGGCTCCTTCGCCGGCTTTGCCCCCGCGCAGATGTATCCGACTCGACCGGGGTTCCTCACGTGGGGCATCGCAGCAGGCGATTTCAACGGAGACGCCGTGCCTGACCTTGTGGCCACGAACCGGGACGACAACTCGGTCAGCGTCCTGCTCGGGCTGGGCGATGGCACCTTCGCCCCGGCAACGTCGTATGACACCGGGCCGGAACCCTTGGGAGTCGTGACCGGCGACTTCAACGAGGACGGGG
>JAGQOG010000151.1 GCA_020427695.1 Phycisphaerales bacterium | reverse complement strand
TGCCGCAAGCACGGCAAGGAGCTCCTGGTCGATCCCGCGGCCATCGACGACTACACCAAGTACCGCGGGGCGACGGCGATCACCCCCAACCGATCCGAGGCGGAACTCGCCACGGGCATGGAGATCGTGTTCGATGCGTCGCCGCTCGAGAGCGCGAGCCTCGCCCAGCGGCTGCTGGAGGAACTGGATCTGGACGCCGTGGCGCTCACGCTCGATCGGCACGGCGCGCTGCTTCAGGAACGCAACGGCGTGCCGATCCACCTGCCCACGGTGGCGCGACAGGTCTACGACGTGACCGGCGCGGGCGACATGGTGCTCGCTGCCCTGGCCGGGGCGCGGGCGAACGGATTCGACTGGGAGCAGTCGGTGCGCTTCGCGAACGCCGCGGCAGGGCTGGAGGTCGAGCTTTTCGGTGCGCAGCCCATCCCGTTCCCCAATGTGCAGCGCGAGCTGTTTGCCCAGTCCCGCGGTCTCGACGGGAAGCTTCGCACCCGCGAGGAGCTGCTCGTCGAGATCGCCGTGCACCGCGCTGCCGGGCGGCGCATCGTGCTCACGAACGGCTGCTTCGACGTGATCCACGCGGGCCACGTTTCCTACCTCCGGGAGGCCAAAGCCGCCGGCGACGTGCTGGTGGTGGCCGTGAATGCGGACGAGGAGGTGCGTCGGCAGAAGGGGCCCGGGCGGCCCGTGTTCGCGGCCGAGGATCGGGTGGAGATCCTGGCCGAGCTGCAATGCGTGGACTACGTGACGGTGTTCGAGGAGCCGACGGCGGAGGCGCTGATCACGGCCATCCGTCCGGACGTGTACGTCAAGGGCGGCGACTACGCACCCCATGAGGTCAACGAACGCCGGGTTCTCGATCAGAACGGCATCGAGCTCCGACTGCTCTCGCTCCGGTCGGGGCTCAGCAGCCGCGACGTGATCGCCCGCATGGCCAAGGCATCGGGACTTCCGCTGCCTCCCGCGGCCCCGGCGCCGGTGCCTGCTCGGCGGTGAAGGGCTGGACATCCGTTGGGCCGGCGCTTCTGGGCCCGAGATTCGCGGCGTTTCCGCACCGAGGAGTCGTCGATCTTCGGACGCTCCCGATCGACAGGAAAAACCCGCATCTGCCGCTGGACCGACGGCGTCGGCGTGGTAGGAACATGGTGTTGGCGCGAGACGCACCATGAATGCAACTCACCAGGAACGGAATCAGTGCCTTCGTCGGGCCACCGCGGACCGCGCAGGCGTTCCCGTGCTCCTGCTTGTGGCGGTTGCGGTCTTGGGAGGTGGCTGCGCCACGGTCGGGTCCAGCCCGAGCGCCAATGACTCCGCCGCCGCGACCCCGCCACCCCCGGTTCGGCCCGGCCCCGTTCTGCCCGGACTCGTTCTGCCGTCCGAGGCTCAGGCGCTGACGGCCGAACGGGGGGGAACGACCATCGTCCTCGCGCCCGACGACCCCCTCTATGCCCGGAACGACAGGGCGTTGATCGGCGATGGCGGGGCGCGGGAGCTCCCCACGTCGGCGGCCATCATCACCCTGGACGACTGGCAGTGGACGGTGAACGGATCGCCGCGGGACCACACGAGATTCAGGACGCGGTCGGTGGAGGCCAGCACCCGGCGGTAGGGGCCCGGCAGCCGAGTCGAGCGGTCGTGACCGCAACGAAATCGCCCGCGCCGGTACAACTGCCGGCCGGGCTTCAGGGCCTTCGGACGGGTTCTCTGGTGTCCCGGCGACCGTCAATAAGTGTTTGTTGTCGCTTGAGTTGTCCTTGACCAGCGTGGTTCGGCGGCGGATACTTCAGTCCGTTGGAAGCCGGTTCGGCCACGACGCCCAGAGAGGCCGTGCCGCCCGGGGGGAACGCGGGTGTTTGGTCCAGAGAGGACCGGCAAGGATGGCGGTCCGTGTGTTCGTGCCCGCCGGGCACGCCTAACGAGGGAGTGGGGCTTCAGCCATGTCCACAACGACGAAGAAGGAACTGATCGAACGGATCGCCGACCAGACCCAGCAGAAGCGGGCGACCGTCAAGAAGACCGTCCAGGCGTTTCTGGACAACGTGATCGAGGAGCTCAGCAAGGGCAACCGGCTCGAGTTTCGCGACTTCGGTGTCTTCGAGATCAAGGAGCGGGCGGCGCGGGTGGCCCAGAACCCCAAGACCTTGGAACGGGTCAAGGTGCCGGCGAAGCGAACGGTCAAGTTCAAGATCGGCCGGCTGATGAAGGAGAGCCTCGATCCGGAGGACATCGCCCCGGTCCGAAGCGCGGGAAGCGCCGGATCCGCGGGCAGCGCCGCGGCTCGATCCGCCGACGACTGACGCTCGGATTCTCCGATTCCGGGGATGAGGCTCGCCGCGGGCGATCGGTCCGCGTGCATCCTGTGGACGACCTGCCGGTTCCCCCCTACGGTGAGCGGGACGTGATCGAATGGAGTCGATGACGCAGCACACCACCGCGGAGCGCGTGGACCGGGACCGGTCGCGCCGGCAGCCGGCACTTTCCTCCGACGAGGTCCGACGCGAGGCGGCTCGCCTCTTCGAGGCCCTGCCTCCGCACGCGATCGAGGCGGAGATGAGCCTCCTCGGCGCCATGCTCATCGACCACCGCGTGATCGGCGACGTGGTCACGGTGCTCAAGGGCGCTGACGACTTCTACAAGCCGTCGCATGGTGCGATCTACACGGCGCTGGTCGAGCTGTACGACAGCACCGCCGGCGTCGACATCGTGACGCTCAACCAGCGTCTGGTCGATCGCGGGATCATCGAGTCGATCGGCGGGGTCGGCTACCTGGTTCGACTCGCCGAGAGCGTGCCGTCGGCGTCCTTCGCCGTCGAGTACGCCCGCGCCGTGCGCGACAAGGCGGTCGTCCGCGACCTGATCCAGGCCGCGGGGGAGATCCTGGTCGAGACGCACGGCAGCGGGCTGGATGTGCGCAGTCTGCTGCAGTCGGCGGAAGCCAAGATCTTCCGCATCGCCCAGCATTCCGATCAAGCGTCCTCCGAAACGCTGAAGGACCTGCTGCACGAGACGATGCGGCAGCTCGAGCGCAACGAGGGCCGGCACATCACGGGCTTGGCGACGGGCTACCACGAGCTCGACGAGATGACCAGCGGCGTGCAGGACGGCGAGCTGATCATCCTCGCCGCGCGGCCTTCGATGGGAAAGACGGCGCTGGCGCTGAACCTGGCCGAGAACATCGCCGCCGCCGGCCACCCCGTCGGCGTGTTCAGCCTGGAGATGGGCAAGCAGCAGCTCGTGCAGCGGCTGCTCTGTGCGCGGTCGGGAATCGATTCGCAGCGGCTTCGGCGCAACATGCTCCGCTCGGAGGACTACCGCGCGCTCATGGCGGCGTGCGGCGAGCTGAGCGCATCGCCGGTGTACATCGACGACACGCCCGGACTGAACCTGCTCCAGCTTCGTTCCAAGGCACGGCGCATGCGCGAACGGTTCGGCATCAAGTTCGTCGTGATCGACTACCTCCAGCTCATGTCGGCGGGCGGCCGCGTCGAGAGCCGCCAGGTCGAGGTGAGCGAGATCTCGCGCGGCGTGAAGGCCATGGCCAGGGAGCTCGAGGTGCCCGTCGTGTGCCTGAGCCAGCTGAACCGGGCGGCAGAGCAGCGTGAAGGCCACCGGCCGCGCATGAGCGACCTGCGCGAGAGCGGCTCCATCGAACAGGACGCGGATGTGATCATGATGCTGCACCGCGAGGAGTACTACCACGCGGCCGATCCGGATTGGGCCGCGAACAACGAGGACAAGGTCGGCGTGGCGGAGCTCATCATCGCGAAGCAGCGCAACGGTCCCACCGGCGTGGTCCAACTGCAGTGGGACAGCGCATCGACCCGCTTCCGGAACCTCTCCCATGCGCTGCCCCCGGGCAACATGGCCCGGGCCGCTCGCGGCGACCAGCCACGGTCCGCCTTCGTGTCGGTCGAACGGTCGGGCCCGGTCGCGGACTTCCGCGACGGCGGTGGGCCCGACCAGCGCCGCGCCGCCGCCGATGTGGACATCGGCGATCTGCCGGTCTAGCGGCCCGTTGGGCCAGCCGCCCCGCCGCTACACTCCCGATCGATGACGGATTTGCCGCGTGAGCAGCTCGAGGAGGCGTTGCGCAATGCGGCCGATGGCGATCAGCGCGCGTGGCGGCTGATCGTGGACCACTACTCCGCCCGCGTCTTCGGTCTCCTGCGTGCCCACTGCGGCAACGCCGACCTGGCGGAGGAGATCACGCAGAGCACCTTCTGCACCATCGCCGCCAAGATCGGCTCCTATGTGGAGTCGGGCCGATTCGAGGCCTGGCTGTTCCGGATCGCGATGAATCGTCTGCGGGACGAGATGCGGCGGCGCAAGAGGCAAGCGACCCCCGCGGACCAGCAGGTGCTGTCCCGGGTGGCCCCGGTGGAGGAAGGGGGCGGGCACGTCGAGGCGGCGGCCACGGCGGGCGAAATCGCGGCCCTGCGCGGGGCATTGGGCAGCCTCAACGATGCCGACCAGCGGGTGGTCCACCTTCGGCACGCGGCGGGGTTGAGTTTCCGGCAGATCGCCGACCTGCTGGAGGAGCCTCTGGGCACCATCCTGGCCCGCCATCACCGGGCCCTGCGGAAGCTCCGCGACCTCCTCGAGACCCCGTCCGAGAAGCCCCCGGATTGAGGCCCGGACTGCAATCAACGGGGCCTTCCTCCGTTTGCCCTTTCGAACCCGATCACCATGAGCGACTCCCACGATCCCAACCTCTCCCGACCCGCTTCCCGGGGCTTCCTGGTCCCGCCGAGCGAACATGCGGACCTGCTCCCCGACGGACGGCTCGACGCCGACCTGATCCCGATCGTGGAGCGTCTGGAGCGGCTCGCCGGCAGCATGGGGGTGCCCGCCGGCTTGGCCGATCGCGTGTTCTTCGCCTCGGCGGCTCATCTGCCCGAGCCCATGGCGAACCCTTGGCAACGGTCGCACGCCGCATCGCGGCCGGGCAGCGGTCGGCTCGTTCGTCTCTCGCGCCTGGCCATGGCGGCGGCCATCGGGTTGGCCTTCGTGGGCGCGATGCCGCTGGCCCAACGCCTGGTGCAGAAGAGCGGATCGACGATGGGGCCTGGGGCGAGTGCCGGGCGGTCCGAATCGGACAATGGGCGTTCGTCCGGCGTGATGCGGACGGCACTGATGGACTCGACGTTCACGATCGCCGAACCGCTCCTCGCCACGCTCATCCATCAGGAGTGCTGTCGCGAGCAGCGCGTGGCGCCCGATGGACAGCCGGTGGCGGCATGGGCGGACCTCGCCGCGATGAGCGACTCCTCGGTGGCGCCGATCCTCCAGATGCGCGAGACCAACATCGACGATCTGGCCGATGAGATGGATCGGATCATGGCCTCGAGCCGATCGATGTGATGCCCAGGATCAACGAACTCGAGCCGAGGACCTGTCCGTGATGCGTGTCGCTTGGATGCTTCTGCTGAGTGCGGGGTTGGCGGCCGGCGACGGCGCCACGGCACTGCATCGCGAGGATGGCGACCAACGCACGCGAACGAGCGACGACGCCTCACGGGATGTCGCCTCGCCCATCACCGCACCCACCACCCAACGCAGCACTGCGCCCAACACCGGGGCGGTGCCGATGCGCACCGCGACTCCCGCTTCCGGCCCGCCTGCCACCGGCCTCACGCCGAGCGATCCCCTCCAGCCGCGCGATCTTTCGCCCCAGCAGCTCCAGACGCTCGTCGCCGTGGCGGCCGACGTCTCTCCGGAGTGGGGGGCCATTCTCAGCAGCCGAATCAAGTCCGATCCCGAAGGCGTGAAGCGCGCGATCCTGAAGAGCGGGCGCCGACTGCTGGCGCTGGCGGTGCTTCGCGACCAGAACCCCGAGCTCTACCGACTCAAGGTGGACGAGCTTCGGATGCAGGACCAGATGAACGCCCTCGCCAAGCGCTATCGCGAGGCGGTCGCGGCCGGACGGGAATCCGAGGCGGAGTCGTGGCGCAAGCAACTCGCCGAAAAAGTGCGCGAGCAGGTCGATCTCGATCTCAAGACGCGGGCCGAGGAGTTGGCAGCGCTCGACCGCCATGTGCGCGAGCTGAAGGACAAGCTGGCGGAGGATGCCGCACGTCGCCCCGAGCGCATCCGCGACCTGCTCGAGTCGTTCACCGGCCAGAGCATGACCGGGTCGGTCGGCCCCGGAACGCGGGGCGAGCCGAAGCCCGGGGAGGCAGCCGCCGCAACCACTACCGCGGCTTCCGCGCCAACGAATCGAGACGGCTGAGTCGTGCCGTGGCGGAGTCCGGACGCCCGCGGCCGGCAACGGCCACCGGCGGCGATCTGCGGAGAGAAGCGCACCACCGACTGAGGTCGAGACGAGGTCGTCGTAAGATGCCCGCCGCATGCTGCATGCCGCCCTGGCCGAAGCCCCGAGCCGCTCCGCGCCCGTTGGCGCGCGCTACGGTGCCGCCGCGTCGCGGTGCGGGTTGTGGCTGCTGGTCGTCCTGACCTTGGCCTGCGTCGGGTCGGTGCCGTGGGCGCTGGCCCGCGTCGGGACGACGGAACAGGGCAGCGCGCGTTCGCGACGCTATGAAGCCGCCGATCTCGGCATGGGGCTGCTCCCGCCCCGCTGGTGGCCGTTGGCCCCGGACGACCGGGCTCGCATCGATCGTGCGGCGCAGGACGGCCGCACGGTTCCCACCCGCTGGCTCGGTACCGATCGCCTCGGTCGCGACGTGCTGGCGCGGTGTCTTCTGGGCGGCGCCGTGAGTCTCGTGGTTGGAACCGCGGCGGCCACCATCGCGGTGGTCATCGGCACGTTCTACGGCATGGTCGCCGCCGTGGCCGGCGGACGCGTGGACGGCATCATGATGCGAACCGTCGACGTCCTGTACGGCCTTCCGACGATTCTCATCGTGGTGCTGCTCGCGGTTGCCGTCGATGGGGTTCTCGCCCGAGTCGGCACCGATCTCGCGTCGTGGCAGATGCAACTGCTCAACGGCGGCACGCTCCTGGTGGCGATCGGCGCGGTGAGCTGGCTGACCATGGCCCGGGTGATCCGCGGCCAGGTGCTGAGCCTGCGCGCTCAGCCCTTCATGGAGGCATGCCGCGCGATCGGCGTGCCGGCGCGACGGCAGTTCTTCCGGCACCTGCTGCCGAACCTCGTGGGACCGATCGTGGTCTACGCCACCCTGGCGGTGCCGGCGGCGATCCTTTCGGAGTCGTTCCTCAGCTTCCTCGGCATCGGCATCCGGGAGCCCTTGCCAAGTTGGGGAAACCTCGCCGCCGACGGGCTCGCGGAACTGAACCCGGTTCGATCGCGCTGGTGGCTGCTGCTCTGGCCATGTCTGCTGATCGCCACTACGCTGCTTTCCCTCAACTTCATTGGCGAGGGCCTTCGCGAGCGGTTCGACCCTCGTGGCCGCCGGTCCTAGGCTCCCTCCCCGCAGAGATCCCCGTTCCGGATCTATCCAATCCGGTGACCCCAGCCCGTCCGTGCGAAGGCTCCCTCCATGCAGAACAAGTTCGGACTCAAGGACTTCGTCTTCCTCGTACTGCTGCTGGCGGTCGGCGTGTCCGTCTGGCTGAGCATGTACCAGAGCGATCAGCACTGGACGCGCATGCGCAGCATGGAGTCGTCGATCGCCGAACTTGAGCGCCACCTCGCGCGGGTCGAGGACAAGCTCGAACAGGGCGTGCAGGTGAGCCAGGCCGCCGCGACCACCTCCGCGGCGCCGGTGGCACGGGACGCCTCGTGGGCCCGTGCCGGCGTACCCATCCAGTGGCAAGAGCCGTGGACGTTCTCCTCCGACCCGCGGAAGCAGCCGAAGTTCGCTCCGGGCGGCACCTTCACCGAGATCTTCGAAGCCCAGCCGCCGAAGCTCGTGCCGTTCCTGTCCACCGACGTGTACGGACGACGCGTGATCGATCGGGTGGCGGAGCCGCTGGGGGCGTACGACCCCGAGACGCTCGCCTTCCGCGGCGTGCTGGCCGATGCGTGGCAGCTCGACCCGGAGGGAAAGTGGATTCGCGTCCACATCGATCCCCGGGCCCGCTTCAGCGACAGCGTTCCGGTCACCGCCGAGGACGTGCGCTGGACCTTCAAGGAGTACATCCAGAACCCGCTGATCGAGGCGGAGCGGGCCCGCTCGACTCTCGACCAGGTGAAGGACGTCAAGGTCGTGGACGACCGCACGGTGGAGTTCGAGTTCTCCGAGCCGCTGTTCACGAACCTCGACTACACGCTCGGCACCTACATTCTGCCCAAGCACTACTACAGCCGGTTCGAGCCTGCCGCCATCAACAAGTCCACCGGGCTGCTGATGGGATCGGGCCCGTTCAAGATCGCGAGCCTCGACCCGGAGCGGCAATGGGCCCCGGGCGAGGATCTCACGATCGTGCGCAACGAGCAGTATTGGGGCGACAAGCCGGTCCTCGATGCGCTGCGGTTCAAGGTCGTGAACGACGACCTGGCCCGCCTCACCGCCTACGAGGCCGGCGAGGGCGACATGATCCTTCCCTCGTCGGTGCAGTTCCAGCGCAAGGCAAAGGATCCCGTGTGGTCGAGCGAGAACCAGATGCTCAAGTGGATCAACATGCGCTCGAGCTATGCGTTCATCGCGTGGCAGTGCGGACCGCGGAACGGCAAGCTCACGCCGTTCCACGACAAGCGGGTGCGCCAGGCCATGACGCTCGCGCTCGACCGCGAACGGATGGTGCGCGACATCTGGGAGGGGCTGGGCGAGGTGGCCACCGGTCCCAACAACTCGCAGTCGCCGGCGAACAATCCCGCCATCAAGCCATGGCCCTACGACCTCGAGCGGGCCAAGGCCCTCCTGGCCGAAGCGGGCTGGAAGCCGGACGAGCAGGGCATTCTCCGCAACGCCGACGGCGAGGCGTTCGAGTTCGAGTTCACGCGCTCCTCGGGCGGCGAGGTGGTCGAGCGCACGTCCACCTACATCAAGGACCAGTGTGCGAAGCTCGGGATCAAGTGCAACGTCCGTATCGTGGACTGGTCGGTCTACTCGCAGATCCTGAAGACCCGCGACTTCGACGCGCTGATCATGTCCTGGTCGGCCTCGGCCCCGGAGTCGGATCCCAAGCAGATCTTCCATTCCGACTCGATCGCCGACCAGGGCGACAACTTCATCCAGTGGAGCAATCCCGAGGCGGACCGGCTGATCGACGCGGGGCGGCGGGAGCTCGACACCGCGAAACGCCAGCGCATCTGGCACGAGCTCCACGCGGTCATGCACGAGGAGCAGCCCTACACCTTCGTCATCGATGCTCCGTGGAAGCGCATCGTTCGGAAGCGCATCGGGAACGTCCAGATGCATCGCAGCGGCCTCGAGCCATGGGAGTTCTTCGTGATCCCCGGCGCCGCTGCCACCGCCACCTCCGGGTGATCCCGACCTCCACCAGGACGAGAGCCCCGCGACGCCATGGGCACCTACATCGCCCGACGACTGCTCTTCATGATCCCCACCCTGGTGGGGATCACGTTCCTCGTCTTCATGCTCATCGCCATGAGCCCGGGCGGCGTGGGCGATGCGTTGCAGTTCTCCGCGGGCGGCGGACGCGAATCGTCCAAGGCCGCGCAGCAGCAGGCGTATCTCGAAGACCGGTATGGCCTCGACGATCCGGCGGTGATGCAGTACCTCCGTTGGCTGGGTCGGATCAGCCCGATCAAGTTCGGCGTGCGGGACCAGGTGTCCGCCTCGGGCGAACTCGTGCGGGCGCCGAAGGCGCTGCGTCCGCCGCTGCTCATCGACTGGTGGGGCGACGCGACAGTTCTCCCGGTCGAGCCGCCGCCGGTCGACGGCGACGTGCAGGCTTCGGACGAGGAGCGGATCGAGCGGTTCCGCCGCGCCGAGATCGACTACGCTCGCGCCCGCGGCGCATACATCGCCGCGACGTCGGACCTGAAGACGGCGCTCCGACGCTACGCGAAGCCGGCCGAGCTCCCGCATGGCGTCGGTCGGACACAGGAGATTGTGCCCAGGGTCTTCGCCCGATCGGAACCCCGTCGGGACTTGCCGGAGTGGGACGCGATTCCGGCGATGGGTTCGAAGGCGATCGAGGCGTTCGGTGCGGCCCAGGTGGCGCGGGCGGAGCTGGCCGGCGCATTTGCGGCGAAGCCGTTCCCCGAGGCGGGATTTCCCATTGTCCCGGGGCTCGTGAGCGTGGCCGTGCCGGACCTAGGCG
>JAGQOG010000150.1 GCA_020427695.1 Phycisphaerales bacterium | reverse complement strand
CTCGGGATCGTCGCGGAACCGCTGGGCGATCTTGGCGTAGCTCGGGTCGAACTTGAGGGCCAGGTCGGTCGTGAACATGATCGGCGCGTGGCGCTTCGACGGATCGTGCGCATCGGGCACGAGGCTCGACGCCTTGTTGTCGGCGGGAATCCACTGGATGGCACCGGCGGGACTCTTGGTCTGCACCCAGTCGTGGGCGAACAGGTTGTCCAGGTACTGCGAGGTCCAGGCGATCGGGTTCGCCGACCACGCGCCTTCCAGTCCGCTGGTGATCGTGTCGGCACCGTTGCCGGTGCCGCAGCGGTTCTCCCAGCCGAGACCCTGCTGTTCGATCCCCGCCGCCGCGGGCTCGGGCCCCAGGCAGGTGGCCGGGGAGGCCCCGTGGGCCTTGCCGAAGGTGTGTCCACCGGCGATCAGCGCCACCGTCTCCTCGTCGTTCATCGCCATGCGCCCGAACGTGTCGCGAATGTCCTTGGCGGCCGCGAGCGGGTCGGGGTTGCCGTTCGGTCCCTCGGGGTTCACATAGATGAGTCCCATCTGGACCGCGGCGAGCGGGTTCTCCAACTGGCGATCGCCGCTGTAGCGCTCGTCGGCCAGCCACTTGCTTTCCGGCCCCCAGTAGACCAGGTCCGCCTCCCAGTCGTCCTCGCGCCCGCCGGCGAAGCCGTAGGTCTTGAAGCCCATCGACTCCAGAGCGACGTTCCCGGTGAGAACCATCAGGTCCGCCCACGAGATGCTGCGACCGTACTTCTGCTTGATCGGCCAGAGCAGGCGCCGCGCCTTGTCGAGGTTGGCATTGTCCGGCCAGCTGTTGAGCGGCTCGAAGCGCTGCTGCCCGCCGCCGGCGCCGCCGCGGCCGTCGGCCACGCGATAGGTGCCGGCACTGTGCCAGGCCATTCGGATGAAGAACGGACCGTAGTGGCCGAAATCCGCGGGCCACCAGTCCTGGGAGGTCGTCATCAGCGCCTTGAGGTCCTTCTTGACGGCTTCGAGGTCGAGGCTCTCGAACGCCTCCGCGTAGTCGAACTTCTCGCCGAACGGGTTCGACTCCGCCGCGTGCTGGCGAAGGGGGCTGAGGCCCAGTTGATCGGGCCACCAGAACCGGTTGGAGTCCGCCATTCCCTGGGCGGCGACCGGGGTGGACAGCACGGTCAGGGAAACGGCTGCCGCAGCGGCGGCGAACGAAAGCGTCGATGTCTTGAGCATCGGAATGTCCTCCATGGTGGATGGAAGACATCCTACTTGGAGGCGCAGCCAGACTGCAGCAAGCGACAGTTCGCCCGCGTGCCCGACTCAGGTCGAGCGCGAGGTCCGCGCCGTGCCGTCGGCTCCTGCGCGGATGTCGAATGCGCAGCGCCGGCGACGGGCTCGACTCGCACTCCGACCGGGTCGCGGCGACGCCCGGTTCAACCGCAGGCGCCCCAATCCGCCAACAGGAGGCCGAGATCGGCGCTGTCCACGATCCCGTCGTCGTTGAGGTCAGCTGCCGCGTCGTCGGTGGCCCACGCGCCGAGCAGCACGCCCAGGTCGATGCCGTCCACCACGGCATCGCCGTTGAGATCGGCGGGGCACGACGGCAGGACGACCGCGAAGAAGACGTCGTCCTGGACATCGACGGCACCGGTGTTGAGCCGAATGAGGTCGGCCAGCCGCACCTTCTCCAACCAGGCGAGATCGTCCTCGGTGAGGGTGGGATCGTTGAGATAGAAGAACCGATCCCCGTCCCGCAGGCGCCCGAACTGGTCGTTGAACATCGTGGAGGCCAGGATTCCCATGCTCGCGCCGGGGAGGTGGTCCTCCGCGAAGAGTCCCATCCACGCGTCGATGTTGTCGACCTCGCCGTAGGTTGCTTCGAGCGCCGATGCCAGCGCCGCGTCGCTCGTGATCTCGCCAAAGGAGGTCGCCGCCGGAAGGCCGTACTCCTGGCGGAGCGTGTTGTAGTCGGGCACGCCGTGGTCGCGGCCGCGCTGGAGGTTCATGGCGAGGAGGTCGCGACCGTCGGTGCCGCCAAAGAGCATGTTGCGCACGCCGTCGATCAACTGGGTGTCGATCTCGTTGGCCTGCTGGTGGGCCAGTCCGCGGACGACCGCGTCCAACGATCCCGGCTCGGTGATCGTCGAGGGATTGAAGTACTGTTCGAAGAGGTAGAGGTTTCCACCTTCGTACGTCGAACCGTCGGCGTTGAGCCGAAGAAGCTGGTCGTTGAGCATCGAGTGTCCGATGCGGAACGCCGCAGTCGAGAACGCCGTGCTCATGCTGGCGTCGACGTCGGGGTCGTAGCCCGAGTAGGGCTCGAGGCCCTGCTCCCCGAGAAGGGCCGGGAGCCACTCGTTGTAGGTGATCGCCTGGATCTCGGCTCCGAGCATGTGCCGCGCGCGCTGGTAGACCTGCTCGTCGGTCAGGGAGGGGTTGTCGGCACTGATCTGATCGGCTAGCCGATTGTGCTCGCGGAGGAGGATCGCGTGCGTGGCAAGGAGGCCGGTCTGCTCGTTGGCGCGGATGTCCCCGGCGAGGAAGAGGCTCGGATCGACGCCGCCGGCGTTCGGGAGGCCGACGGTGTTGAAGGGCATCAGGTTCCCCTTCGAAGTGGCAAGTCGCCCGCCGACGTGTTCTCGAAGCGCATCGGCGCGGATCGTGTCCGAGCCGTAGGTCACCGACCCGTCGATCCAATGGGTCAGGGCGTTGGCGTGCTCGCGCGGCGCCGAAACGCCGTCGAAGTACGTCGAACGGGTGAACGGGATCACGGCGGTCCCGGTGAAGTCCGGATCGAAGGTCGGATCGCCGAGCGGCACCGGGATGTCCAGCGGCTCGGACCCCTCTTCCACGAGTGCGAAGTCGTGATCGACGATCTGGCCCCACTGCCACACCCAAGCGGACAGGTTGCGGCTGTTTCCCAGGCCGTCGGGGCTCTGCACGCTCAATGCGTTGGAGATGGCCCGAGCTCCGCCCCGGTCGATGGGCGCGCCGATCCCGTCGGCGTAGTGCGCTCCGCTGCTGCCCCGGATCAGGGGCGACCCCGCGGATCCCATCGACGGACTGGCGGGGTTGTTGTCGGTCCCGTCGATCGTGCGATCCTGCGCCAGGCAGGGTAGGGACACGGAGAGACCGGCGGACACCACGAGCAGCACCATGGATCGCATGCGCAACCTCCATCAGCAGCGCTTCACGTACGACAACCCCCGAGCTCCACGGAACCACCGGGAGGACGCAGAGGTATGCCGGTGCGTTCGAGCATACCACGGAACCCTCCACGGCGATCATGGGATCCCGCTTCTCCGACTTGGCTCGACGCCGAGCGCGAGTTCCCGCGCCGGGTGACGCCGGGGGGAGGTTGACCCGGGGATTATCGCCCGCGACCCTGAGGCAACCGCCCCTCGCATGGCAGGCACCGGGGATCGGTGGCCGTCTCCAATTTGCGCGGCGATCCCCAGACGGTCCTTGACCCGTCGCAGTCGTCCTCATCGGCGGGACTCAAGATGCTGCCTGACGGCCGAATCGGGATGATCGAAGGGCTCGATCCCGATGTTTGGCAGCGAGACCCTGCCGCCGATCCCCGTGGCTGCCTGCTTCCTCCTGCTCTCGTCCGTGCGCGCCCCGCTCACCTCTCTCGATTACCCGGTCCACGCCCCCAGGAGGATGCCCAGATCGGCGCCGTCAACGACGTCGTCTTCGAGCAGATCGGCCGGACAACCCGGGCAGGGGCCCCAGCTTCCCAGCAGCATGCCGAGGTCGGCGCCGTCGACGTCGTTGTCGCCGTCGAGGTCGCCCGCGATCCCGGGTGCTTGGACACAATCAGGCCCCACCAGACTCAGGACGAAATCACCCGAGGCGCCGAGCCAACCGGACACGCGGATGATGTACGTGGTGCCACCCGTCACGGGAAGCGTGAAGGTCGAGTTGCCGTCGCCGCACTCGTTGTCGCCGCATGCGAGCGTATTGCCGTAGGTGCCTGGGCATCCGGTGTGCACGGACAGGATCGAGTTGTACGACGAGCCGCACGTGCTCAAGGTCGCCATGCCAGTAGTGGCCGGCGTGTAGCTGAACCACCGGTCCGGGGCCGTGAATCCGCACCACGACTCGCCGTCGGGCGTCGCGTCCGCGGTCGATCCGTTCACCGTTCCCGGACAGAGGGGTGTGGCGTTGTCGCAGGAGTCGTTGTCGCAGATCACGCCGGCTTCGCATTCGTCAGGGATCCCGTCGAGGTCGCAGTCGACGCTGGCACCACTGGCGATGTCGCACGCGTCCAGGACGCCGTTCCCGTTGCAGTCGTGAAGCGGGAGTTCGCACTCGTCCGGGACGCCGTTGCCGTCGCAATCGGCGCTCATGCCGCTCGCGATCGCGCAGGCATCACCGATGCCGTCGCCGTCGCAGTCGTTCTGGTCTGCGTTGGCTTGAGTCGGACAGTTGTCGATGATGTCGCTCACGCCGTCGCCGTCGAGGTCGTCGGCATTGCACGGAGGACCGGACACGTTGAGCGTGTACTGGATCTCGGTGTCGTTGAACCCGGTGAGGCGAATCAGGTACGTCTGGCCCGCGGCGGCGTCGAACGTCACGCACGAGCGGCCCTGGCAGCAGAAGTCGTTGCACATGAGCTGGTTCGCTGCCGTTCCGGGACAGCCGGCATGAACAGAGAGCGTGTTGCCGTAGAAGCTGTCGTACGTGTCGATGGTGACGACTCCGTCCAGCACCGGCGTGTACGAGAACCAGACGTCCTTGTTGCCGGTCTCGCCCTGTGTGCATGTGGACGAGCCATCGGTGGTCGCGCCGACGGTCGATCCCGTGTACGTGCCCGGGCACAGCGGAAATGCATCCTCGCAGTTGTCGGGGATGGAGTCGCAGGCATCTCCGACGCCGTCGCCGTCGCTGTCAAGCTGGTCGGGATTGAAGACATCCGGACAGTTGTCGGTCGAGTTCGAGTATCCGTCGCCGTCGCTGTCGAGCATCGGGTCGAACTGGGTGTCCACCGCGTAGAGAACGCCGTAGTCGTTCACATCGCCGAGGAAGTCCGTCATGACGTACACCGTCTGGCTGTCCGAAGTGAACACCGGCGTCGAGGATGACGACTGGTTCACGCCGTTGACCGGTGGATGCTCGACGTGCCAAAGCAGCGAGCCGTCGGTGGTGCTGTACCCGCGTGTCCAACCGGGCTGCCCGAACCCCTTCGAGCCCGTCGCAACGATGACGGATTCGTCGGGTGCGATGCTGATCCGGAGGAGTTGGTCGGTGGTGTCCGGGCTCACCCAGACAGTGTCGCCGTCGGGATCGATCGCCCATAGTTGGACGCCGAGCCATCGTCCGGAGTACGCGATGCCCGAAGGGCCCACGGCCGGTTGGAGGATGGAGTTGGAGCCGCCAGGATGAGTCGCGATCCAATCGGGGTTGCCATCAGCGGTCACCGCCACGATTCCCGATCCCGCATGGCTGAGCATGAGGCGCTCGAGCGAGTCCAGGATCGGAAGGCCAATCGCAGAAACGCCAACATCACCACCGTCCCAGAGAAGCTGGCCGCTGCTGTCGTCGAACGCATGAATGCCCAGTGGCCCGCTCGAATTGACTTCCCAGCTTGCGTAGAAGCGATCGTCGCCGAAGGAAATCTCGGAGTTCCCGCCTGCGAAGCTGAAGAACTGCACGACGCTGAATCGAAGGCTGCCGGTGGGAGTCACCGAGAACACACCAAGTCCTTCACCCTTGTTGGTGTCCTGTACGGCGTAGAGGTTGCCGTCGGGGCCGAGGCTGGGGCCGGCCAGGAGATCCTGTCCAATCGCGGATTCGACCTGCCATAGGAAGTTGCCGTTCGCATCGAAGGCCTTGACGATGTTGCCGTTCAGACCTTCTTCCTCGCTACCGCCGGTGTAGATCGTGCCGTCGGGGCCAAGCGAGATCGGCCGTCCGCCGCCAGCACCCGGCGCGGCCCAGAGCAGGCCGCCATCCGGACTCAGCGCGTAAAGCGTGTTGGCATCGCTGGTGTAGATGGTGCCGTCAGGCGCGAGGGAGATGAACTGGAGCGACGTGAATCGGTCCGTCTCGAACGTCCACTGGATGCGCTCGTCGGGCTGGCGCAGCGTCACGTCGAGCAGCATCGCGTTGCTTGCGCCCTCGGCGGTGACCACCTGGACGGCGACCGTGCCCAGCGACGCAGCTTCCGGCACGTAGACGTGGATCTCCGAATCCGTCCAGGTGGTTGCGAACGCAGCCAGGCCATCAATGGTGACTTCACCCGAGCCTTGCGTATCGCCGAAGTCCGAACCGAAGATGAGGAGTCGCCCGCTGCGGGGCAGCGAGGCGTCCGAGAGCGATGCGAGTCCGGGCGCGCCGGCGGAGGAAAGGTCGGAGAGCGCGACGATGCCCAGGAGGATCGTCAGGACCGACAACGGGGCGCGTCCGCGGGGGGTGGCAGGAGTCGAGTCGGACATGGCGTGGTCTCCGGTCTGGAGGTTCGATCGTATCGGGAGGAGGGGTGGCCTCCTGATCAGTCCAGTGGAAGCCGCGAGCGCCTGGAAATGACGCAACCGCCTCGGAGGACAAGTGAGGCGTCTTGCCAGGAGCTGGCCCCGCAGACGCCGGCATCCGGGAGAGCGGAGGGTCGATACCCGTGAGAAATACCTGCCTCGAGAACGTCGGCCGACCATCCCGACGAATCCGCTTCGGCGGGCCGCTCCTGATCGAGGGACCGTCGGCAACGGCGGCGGGCAGCGAGTTCCGCCGGCCCGATCGCGAGCTGCTTGTGCGTCAGGCGATGGGGAGTCGGCAAAGCGAGTCGAGTCGCTGCCGTCCTCGGCCCGACAGCCCGGTGCCGCGCTGCTCACGCCCGATCAGCGTGGACCGCGTCCACTCGCCGCGGCGACCGCCGCCGAGCCATCAGGACGGTCCGCCGCGAGATACATGGAACATGGTGGTTGACCCGAATTGTGTCCCGTGCGTTACCCCGGCCACAGCCAACCGAACACTGCTCCGGTGATCAGTCCGAAGACGACACCGTCGATCAGGCTCGTCAGCACCTCGCGACCCGACCGCTGGAACCAGATGTCGTTCGGCAGGCCGGCGAAGCAGTACGCGAGGATGCCGGCCGTTCCCAAGACCTGCATCACCTTGGCGAAGTTCGGACGCACCGACACCGCCAGCTCGCCCACGGACATCCCGCCGTGCGGCAGCGCGTTCCACCCGAGATAGGCGATGAGCACGCTCACCGCCAGGTACACCAGCGCCGTGAGCAGCATGTTCCTCCCCATGCTGATCCGCCCCCACACCCGAAGCAGCCCCATCGGGCTCTTCTGCATCTCTTCCCACTTGGCGTGCTTCTGCTCCTTGGACATCCCTGCGCAGCGGCGGAAGTCCGGGAAGCCGTAGCTCCCCGGTGAGATCCCCATCCGCTTGACTGTTTCGATGAACTCGTGCTCGTTGGGGACTTCCTTCCAGTCGTTCTTGTGATGTCCGACGACCATCCAGGCCAGGAAGCTGGCCATCCAGACGGCGGCCGCGGAGACGACGATCGGGAGCCACAGATGGGTCAGAAAGTCCATGCGATTCTCCTGCCTTTTGGCGAATGATCAAGAGTCCGTGCACCCCGTGTCAAACCTTGTGACGAGCAGCCGTTGCTGGCGAGCACCCCGCGCGGGTGAAGGCCAAGTCGGAGTTCATTGTCGCCTGCTTCCGATCGGTTCACCAGCCGAGCCTCTCTCTGGCGATGCTGTGCCACAACGCGACCCGGACGTCCGAACGGCGGCGGGTCGCAGGGCCGAGTCTCGAGCTCCGAGATGCCCTCGAGTGCCGGGCATGGAGGGTGCCGGCGCGTTCAGTGCTTCGCACCCCCCCGGGGGGTGGGGAGGGTCAAGCCGGTGGGCGGTCGCCCTTCGTGTCGTCCGATCGAATGTGCAGGTCCCGCTGCGGGAACGGCAGCTCGATGCCGGCGTCCTTCAATGCCCTGAAGATCGCGAAGCGCAGATCGCTGCGGACGACGAGAGCGCGGTCGTAGTTCCCGATGTAGGCGCGCAGTTCGAAGTCGAGGGAGCTGTCGCCGAAGTCCATCCAGCGAACCTGGGGCTCGGGAAAGGTCATCACGGATTCGTTCTTGGCGGCGCAGTCGAGCAGGATCTTGCGCACCTGCTCCGGATCGGAGCCGTAGCCGACGCCAACGGCCACGCGAACGCGACCGGTCCGGTTCTTGTGGAACCAGTTCTGCACTGGGGAGGTGACCAAGTCGGCGTTCGGGATGATGATCGAGGCTTGATCGAACGTCTCGATCTCGGTGGCCCGCGGGCCGATGTGCTTGACGTACCCCTGCCCCGCGGACAGCTCGACCCAGTCGCCGATCTTGATGGGCCGCTCGAAGAGCAGAATGAGACCCGAGACGAAGTTGTTCACCACGCCCTGCAGGCCGAGCCCGATGCCGACCGAAAGTCCGCCGGCCACGATCATCAGCTTGGTAACGCTCACTCCGGCGATCGCGAACGCGACCAGGAACGCGACGACGATGCCCGCGTACTTGATGAGCACCACGATCGAATTCCGCTCGCCCTCGTCGAGATGCGCATGCGCGAGAATCTTCGTGTCGGCGATGCTGGTGATCCATCGCGTCCCGACGCTGATGGCAAGGAACACCAGGATCGCGACGAGGATGTTGCCGAGCGACAATGAGATCGCGCCGATTCGCACGCCGGCGGTTAAGACCCCCAGCCAGCTCTGCAGGTCCAGCCAGCCGTATCCCACCGTCAGCAGGAGCGCGGGGATGCCCAGGGCCAGCAGAGCGACGTCCACCGCCACCCTCAGCCAAAGGCCGAGTCGTTGCTTCTCCTGGTCGCGCTCGGTTGTATCGGCAGGGGTCGCCGCGACGAACGGCAGGCCGCTCAAGGCCCACAGCGTGAGGACACGCACCGAATAGAACACGATCAGGAAGAGCCCGAGCAGCAGAAGGCGATGGAACACGAAGCTGGCCAGCGCGACATACGCGAGCGCAATCGCGGCCAGGATCAACGTCGCCAGCACTCGGCCGGCCGAGAGCAGCAGTTCACGCCAGGGGCGTTCCAACTTGGGCGGGGCAACGGCGGTGGGCGAGGCGGCGTCCGACTCCTGGTCATGGATGACCGACGGCCTGGGAACGAGGCCGATGAAGAGCAGCAGAAGCACCATGGAGAGCCCGCTCGAGACCGCCCCCATGGCGAGGGAGAACTGTGGTCCGGCGCCGGCCAACTCGAAGCCGGCGGCGAGTACGCGATCGGCAACGAAAAGGCAGTAGATCCCGACGCCAAGCCAGCACTGGGCCCACGCGGCCGTCGAACCGACGCCAGTGGTCCGCCACCGTTCGTCGCGCGGCGAGAACGCCGAACGTGCGAAGTTCCAGACGAGAACCACGGCGGTGAAGCCGATCCAGATCCGCAACGCGAGCACCTGTTCGGCCTCGCCGATCAGACCGACCTCCGTCCCGGCCATGTACAGCAGTGCGGCGGCGGCGGCGGCGAGGACCCCGCGGCTCAGCGCCATGAACGCCACCCGTCGCCGCTTCTGGATGGCGGATGGCGCGGGAATCGCGTGCCGCGCCGCCTCGAACGCACGCCAGCGCGACCATCGAGGCGACATCAGGATGGCGACCGCCCCGGCGAGCGCAGCGGCGAGCAGCGCCAGATCCGCACGCCATCTTCCACTCTCGCGCTGGTGCTGCCACCAGGCTCTCGCATGATCCCCGAAGGCGCCCAACATGGGAGGGACTTCGGCCGCCGCGTCCGTCCAGAACTCTGAAGAGAACGGCGACGCGCTCCGTGTTCCAAGCCGGGACAGGAATCGAGCTCCCTGGAGTTCGCGGATGCGCCGGATCAGCCGCTCGACGTTCGCCCGATCGATCTCGGACTGCTTGACGAGCCCGGTCAGGCGGGAGATGGCGCCGTTGAGGCTCTTCCGCAGGGTGGCGACGTCCTTGGACTCGGGCGGCGAATCCTTGTCCGGCGGTGGTCCGAGCTCCGCCAGGCTCACGGTCGGCACCTCGAGCGCCGCGCCGAGAGTCTGGGCGTTGCTCTCGAATCGATCCTGGTACTCGATCAGCGTCCGGAGATCGGACTCCAGCGCCGCATCCGGAACCTCGCCAGCGTCAAGCTGAGCCGAGATCTGCCTGATCCGCTCCTCGCGCGCCGCGTATTCGGCCGAGAGACGGTCGACGATTGGCGTCTGGGCCCACGCCGCCGCGCATGCCCCGAGCAGAACGAGCATCATCAGGAGGATTCGTCGCCCGGCGAGGCTCGGAGAGTCCATGCTGTAGCGTACCTGACATTGGCCCGAGGGGCGGTGCGCGTCCAGGCGACGAGGCGCCGTCGAGATGAGTCCGCAGTTGGGCGCGTGACCGGCGCGTGATCGAAGGTGTTCGTTCCGGAGCTGATCTGGTTGGTCATCGCCACGTCGCCGATGATCGCGACCTCGATGTTCGACGGGGAGATGCTCGACGATCTCCGAGTTCAACCAGCTCTCGAAGACGGCCCCGCGAAGCGGGTGCGGTAGCGCCCAGAGTGGGACAGTCAAAGATCCAATTTTGAGATATCCCACACTCCTAGCCATGAACCCGATCCCGCTCGCTCGCGAACGTCCGAGCGAAGCGTGCAATCCGACGAGCCTTGAACCCGCCTCGACACGTTGGCCGACCGGGAAGGGTGGAAGGACGTTGAAGACGAGCCCAATTTGCCGTCATCGGAACGGGTACCGGACTGCAGTCGATCAGGCCGCTCATCGGGTGGCCGCATCCTCGGTCATGGAGCGATCCCGAAGGGGCATGGCTGCGCAAACAGGCCGCGCCATCGATGAACGCACCTGCGAAGCGGGCGTCACTTGGTCGGGGTTGCACGCTTCCCGGTATGGAGCTTCGGGATCACATCCACATGGTGGCCGATCAGCTTCCACGTGCCGTCCTTCCGCTGAAGGACGCTGGTGGAACGCAGCTTGACCTCGACCAGCTCGTGATCGACGGTGTTCGTCCCGGAGATGATCTGGTTGGTCATCGCCACGTCGCCGACGATCGTGACCTCGATGTTCGAAGGCGAGATGCTGCCGCCGATCCGCAGGGCTGCCTGCCTCTTCCAGTTCTCGTAGGTCGGGCGCCAGCCCACGTTGTATGCGCCGTCGGCCCCCATGTAGACGACGTCGTCCGTGTGCCAGTACACGTCCTCGAGCGGCCGTGCATCGCCCGTGAACATGGCGTTGAGCGCCTCGAAGAACGCGCTGTTCGCACGCAGGACCGCGTCCCGCTCTGAGGTGCCGTCCGGTTGCCGATGCATTCCGAATCCGCCCAGCAGCATGGCGGTGCCGACCACGAGCAGGCCGGCAAGTCCGATGGTCGATCGATGTGCCATGGAGGTCTTCCCTTTCGTGCGGAGGGTGAGGAGAGGCCCAGACCGTGGGGCACGTGTGCGCCGACTGTCCTCAGCCTGCCCCGAGGTCACGAACTGTAGCGGCAACGAGCGGAGTGGAGTCCTACTGGTCACGGACGCGGTTCGTCACGGGCCCGGAGCCGGATCGGCCTCTGCAGGCCCGCGTTCGGTGCTGGCTTTCCCTTCGCGTTCGAACTCGAATCGCTGGGGACGGCCGCCCTTGGCGAAGCCGATCGAGGCGCTCAGGCCACCCTCGGCGGAGCGTTCGTACACGATGCGCTGCGGGAAGTCGTGGCGCGGGTTCTCGAACACGGCGTGCGTGTCGCCAAGCTCGGTGAGCACGAACTCGGTCGCCGTACGGCCACCGGGCTGCGCGATGTAGACCAGTCCGCCGTCGCGCTCGACGACGCGCAGATACTCGAACGCGCGCATCCGCTCTCGGGCCACCGTGCGCGACACCCCGAGCATCGCGCCGCCCAGCGGCGGGCTCCATCGCTCCTCGATCGACGTGGTTCCGCCGGTGCCTCTCGTTCCGATCCACGCGCCGCCGAGCCAGGCCAGGTCGCCGATCGCGGCCTTGGCCGGGTCGGGCATCGCGATGTCCTCCGGATGGCGGTAGAGCGCCACCGACGTGAATCCCGAGGGCGGATCGACCGCAACGCTGGCGAGCAGCCCCTCGTCCGTGACGCGCAGTTCCCACCGGATCAGGCCGCCGGTGCGCGAGCTGCCCGGGTCTCGCACCGGCTCGCTCTCGTACGTGAACGAGCCGTCCTTCCACGCGCCGCGGTAGCGCGAGGTCGAGCCCTCCCCGGCGACCTCGGTGGCCGAGCCGTCCAGCGGCATGCGGATCTCGCGGTCTCCGCTCCGCAGCAGGACGACCGCATCGTCGTCGATCCGCAGCCTGACCATCGCACTCATGCTGGGCTGGTGCTTCTCGACGGCGCGGCCTTCGGTGCGATCCTCGACGTAGATCCAGTCGCCGTCCAGCGCACGCACGCCGTCGGGCGGCGCGGCGGGCACGTTCGACGCCAACGCCGTCGAGATCGCGCCGAGGGCGGCGAGGATTGCAGGCGATGATGAGAGCCGTGTGTGCAAGCGCATGGAGGCGTCTCCTTCCGAATCGCGGAACCGGCGACGGCGCCACGGGGAACCCGAGCCGCACGGGGTCGCCGGTCGTGCGGCACACTATACCTGTCGCGCGTTGCGCCATGAGCGCACGCCTTGTCCGCTTCCCGTCTGGGTGGATGGACAGCCGAAGGTGCGTCCAGGCCGTTGACGCCGACCACCGACTGCGCGCTGACGCGATCGCGGTCGGAGATCCCGTTGTGCAAACGTGACTTGCCGACCGAGCGCGGGGCGATGTCCTCGGTTCGGACGGTCGAGCACCGTCACTCTCACCGCGCACCGCAGAACGATTTGTAATCACCTTGCTCGCCCACGCCCTCCGGCCGTGCCGGAGTGCGAGACCGGTCCTGCTCGTCGTCCTGTCGATCGTCGGCGCGAGCGCAATCTGCTCGCTGGCCGCGGTGTAGGCTGCGGCGGGGTGCGGCATGGAGGCGGAGGGGTATCAGCCGGTCAGCACGTTCATGCGCCGAATTCACCAGGACCGCCGCGGGCACTACTGGTTCGGCACCAACGGCGATGGCCTCCTCCGCTGCGACGTCGAGAGGATCGTATCTGTTGATCGGAACGGTCCCTGGCCGTGAGCGGGATGCGCGCAGGCGTGACGCGGGTGTGCTCAGTCGTCTCGATATGAACCGCTTGCCCTGTCTGCACGATCCTCCCACTCGCCGCGCCGCGGCGAACGGTGTGAGCCTCGAGCCGGGCGGCTCGCACCTCCTGCTCGCAGATGTGCTCGGGGGCGCCATCGCCCGAGTCGCCATCGACGCGCTCATCCGGCTTCCGGAACGGGCGCGCACCGGGTCGGGTGCTCCGTGATCCGATCGTTTGCGGCAACATGGGCATGCGTCGACTCCGAAGGGCGAAGCCTCGTACTGCTTGCACGTGTGGGCGCCGACCATCGGGGCGATCCCCTTGCCGACCGCGTCGCAGCCGGTCATTGAACATGCAGGCACGCGGCGTGCGACTGCCTGCGCCAGGTCATCCTGAGCAACGAGTGTCCGTGTGCTGACCAGCCCCGCGCCGCAACTGGACGGCACGGGGTCCGGGGCGGAGCGTCCACACCCCGGTGTCCAACGCCTCGAATCGAGTGGTCCGCCGGCCGATCAACGACGAGGCCGACCCAGTCGCCCCTCGGCGATCCGTCGTGAACGATCCGGTCTGCTGGGGGCGCGTCACCCGCTCCACGCCGCGAGCAGAATGCCGAGGTCGGACCCGTCGACCACGCCGTCGCCGTCGAGGTCCGCGCTGGGGTCTGCCGAGCCGTACGCCGAGAGTAACAGGCCGAGATCGCTGCCCGTCACGAGCCCGTCCCCGTCGAGATCGCCGGGCACGGCGATGGGCGGAGCGGGGAAGCGAACATACACGCTGCGCGTGACCGACTGACCATGCTCATCCTCGATCATGGCATGGCCGACGACGTGCAGGCTTCCCCCAGCGGAGACGAGGCGAGCCGCTTCGAAGACGGTCGGGATCGTGCCTCCGCCCGCGTCGGCAAAGAGCGCGCCGATCGACTGTGGCGCCGGCCACGATGGATGCCAGATGAAGGAATAGACCTCGGCTGCCGTAAGGACGTCGCCGATGACGTAGCCCTCGTTCGTTACGTCGTAGGCGAAGCTCCAAGTTGCGTCCGGGGCCGGCGGGATCGGTGTCACCGCGCCCTGGACCCAAAGGAGGCCGGTTCCGTCCGAGGAGCCGGCGAGGATCTGTCCGTCGGGTGAGACTCCAAACGCGCACGCGAGTCCCCACACGGGAGCGGGCGTTTCGAGGATCGTGCAACCGGACTCGTCCCAGCGGGCCGGGTGGAATACGTCGAAGAGGGGCGGCACGAGCGTCCACCCCGTGATCACGCCCCCCGAGGCCGAAATGTCGGTGGCGCTTCCGTAGGTCTCTCCGGGCACGCCGCTGGCGCCCGGGAGCGCGATCCACCCTTCGGTCTCGGTCCAGCGGTAGATGCCGCCTGCCTCCGCGTTGCCTCCCGCGATCGTGCCGTCGTCGGCGATCGCCTTGCCCACGCTGTACGCGCACGGGCCGAGGTCGACGAGGAATCCGAGGCCCTGCGGCGCGCCGGGGGCGTCCGTCATCCACCACGTCGCCTGCTCCGAGAGGACGACGATCTGTCCGGGGCACGGCGCACTGTCGATGCAGGAACTCACGATTCGCGTGCCGTCGTCGGAGAAGCGGGCGCCGCCGAGATAGTCGTACTCGTACCCGGGGGTCTGCACGAAGGTCATCGGGGTCGCGACGAGCTCGCCGCCCGGTGCGAGGGACCAGAGGGTGGGGAGGTTGGGGTTCGGCTGCCACTGGAGACCGACGAACCGGGCTTCCAGCGTCCGCGGGTCGACGGTGACGTCGAAGACGTCCGTGCTGAGGCCGAAATCGAGGAAGAGCGGAGGAAGGACATCCGGTCCCGCGCAGGCCGCCCCACCGATGAGGAGTGCCGCCGTCGGGGCGGCGCAGCGCCCCGTCCGGTGCAAGCCGCGGGCCTCCTGGTTGGTTCGTCCATGGAGTTGAGTCATCGTGGAGCCTCGGCTTGCCCCGGGGTTGGTCGCGCGGCGAGCCTTTGTCACTCTATCCGATGCGACCGATGGGTGGGAAGACGCCGCACCAAGCGACCAAGCGCAACCCTCCTACAACAGTCGGGAAGAGCGGGTCGAGACACACGAGCCCACGCAGCCCGTCTGCAAGTTGCAAACACCGACTTCCCATTCATGAGCAGGAGGCCCGATGTCGTGGTCCGATCGACCGTTCCGTAGAATGGCCGGGTGCCGTCCGACGATGTGAATCCTGACGCTACTCTCCTGATGAACGCGGCGGCGGAGGGAGATCGAGCCGCGGCGGACGCGCTGTTGCCGCTGGTCTACGATCAGCTCCGTCGAGCGGCTGAACTGCGCCTGGCCGGTGAGCGGGACGGCCATACGCTCTCGGCCACCGCCATCGTCCACGAGGCGTACATGAAGCTGGTCGGCCCCCGGAGGGTGCCTTGGGCAGGGCGTGGTCAGTTCTACGCGGCGGCGGCCGAAGCCATGCGCCGGATCCTGATCGATCACGCCCGAGCCAGGCGGGTGCGCGGAGGTGGGACCCTGCGGCTGGAGGACATCGGAGATGTCGGCGCGCTCGCCGCCGCAGATTCCGAACAAATCCTGGCAGTCGATGCGGCATTCGCCCGCTTGGAGGCTGACGACCCCGAGGCGGCCGCCGTCGTGCGGCTCCGGTTCTTCGCCGGCCTGAGCGTGGATCAGGCCGCGGAGGCGCTCGGCATCTCGCCGCGTACGGCCGCCCGTCTCTGGGGCTATGCGCGGGCGGTGCTGTTTCGGGAGCTGACCGAGCACGACGGCGAGGGCCAGGCATGACCAGCCAAAGACGACGAGAAGCCCGGCGGGTGTTCATGGAGGTGGCGGAACTGCCCGCGGAAGACCGGGGCGCGGCGCTGGCCGCCGCGTGCGCCGGGGACAAGACCCTTCGCGCCGAGGTTGACGCCCTTCTGCAGGCCGAGGCGCGGGCGGGCGGATTCTTGGCCGACCCCACGGGCGATGTGACCGGCGCCCACGACGGCGTCGCCACCATGGCCGCAGCGACACACGAGAAGGTCGGCGAGCAGGTCGGTCGCTACAAGCTGCTCGAGCAGATCGGCGAGGGTGGCTTCGGGAGCGTGTGGGCCGCGGAGCAGAGAGAGCCGGTCAAGAGACGGGTCGCGCTGAAGATCGTCAAGTTGGGGATGGACACGAAGCAGGTGATCGCCCGCTTCGAGGCCGAACGCCAGGCGCTGGCGATGATGGACCACCCCAACATCGCGAAGGTGCTCGACGCGGGGGCGACCGAGACCGGTCGCCCCTTCTTCGTGATGGAGCTGGTCAAGGGCGTGCCGATCCTGGAGTACTGCGACACGGCGAAGCTGGACACCAAGGCGAGGTTGGACCTGTTCGTGAAGGTCTGCCACGCGATCCAGCATGCGCATCAGAAGGGGATCATCCACCGCGACATCAAGCCGACGAACGTGCTGGTGACGATGCACGACGGGGTGCCGGTGCCGAAGGTGATCGACTTCGGGATCGCCAAGGCCACCAACGCGGAGCTGACGAGCCAGACGGTCTACACGCAGCACCGGCAGATGATCGGCACCCCGGCGTACATGAGCCCCGAGCAGGCGGAGATGTCGGGTCTGGACATCGACACCAGATCCGACATCTACTCGCTCGGCGTTCTCTTGTACGAGCTGCTGACCGGCACGACGCCCTTCGACAACAAGTCGCTGCTCGAGGCCGGCTTCGCGGAGATGATGCGGATCATCCGAGAGGCCGAGCCGCACAAGCCGAGCACCAGGCTCTCCACGCTCGGACAGACCGCGACGCGGACAGCGGAGCAGCGTCGGGTCGACGTGCAGAGGCTGAGCCTGCTGCTGCGGGGCGATCTGGACTGGATCGTGATGAAGTGCCTGGAGAAGGACCGGACCCGGCGATACGAGACGGCGAACGGCCTCGCGGCCGACATCAACCGGCACCTCCTGGACGAACCGGTGCTCGCCGGGCCTCCATCAACGAGGTACCGGCTCCGGAAGTTCGTGAAGCGCAACCGCGGCCAGGTCGTCGCCGGCGGCGTGGTGGCGGCGGCGCTGGTCGTCGCGGTGATCGGCACGAGCCTGGGCATGGCGTGGGCGATCAGGGAGAAGGAGCGGGCCGACCGCGAGGCGACCAACGCCTCGCTCTCGGCGGCGTCGGAGCGAGAGGCGAAGCTCGACGCGCAGGCCAACGAGCGGAAGGCCAAGGACGAGGCCGCGCGCGCCGAGCGCGAGCTGGCGCGAGCGACCGAGATCAAGCGCCTCGTCACCGAGATGCTCCTGCGCGTGAGCCCGGACGAGGCCCAGGGCGCCGACCCGACCTTGCTGCGCGGCATCCTCGACGACGCGGCCGCGCGGCTCGCGAGCGGCGAGGTCACCGACGAGCTGGTCGCCGCAGAACTGCACCACCTCGTGGGCGACGTGTACCGGCGCCTCGGCAACTACCCCCAGGCCGAGGCCCACCTGTCGCAGGCGGTCGAGATCCGCGAACGTCTGCTGGGCAGCGAGGACCCAAGCACGCTGAACTCCAGCAACAGCCTCGCGGTCCTGTTCTGGGACCAGGGACGGCTCTCCGACGCCGAACCGCTGTATCTGCGGACGCTGGAGACCCGGCGTCGCGTGCTGGGAGCGGAGCACCCGGACACGCTCGGCTCCGGCAACAACCTCGCTCTCGTGTACTGGAGCCAGGGCCGGCTCGCCGAGGCCGCGGCACTGCTGACCGAGATCCTCGGAATCCAACGGCGCGTGTTGGGCGAGGAGCACCCGCACACGCTGACCTCCATGCACAACCTGGCGATCCTCCAAGAGGTCCAGGGACGGCTCGACGAGGCGGAGCGACTCAACGTGGAGACGCTGGAGATTCGGCGTCGCGTGTTGGGTGAGGATCATCCGGACACGCTGCGCACCCTGATGAACCTCAGTACCCTCCTCGCGGGTGAAGGGCGCGACGCGGAAGCCGAGCCGCTGATGCTCGAGGCGCTCGAGCGTGTGGACCGGGTGATGGGCGGAGAGCATCCGAACACGCTCAACTGCATGCACAACCTCGCGACGTTGTACCGGACGCAAGGCCGCACCGACGAGAGGGTGGCCATCCTCGAGAAGTGTCTGCCCGCCCTCCGGCGCGTGCTGGGCACGCGGAACCAGATGACCGCCTTGGCTACGGAGGAGCTCGCCGTGGCGTACGACCAGCTCGGGCGCCACGACGATGCGCTGCCGCTCTGGCGCGAGCTGCTCGCCGAGGAGACCTCTGGGGCCGAGTCGCCCGATGCGACCGCCGCCACGCTCGACAAGACCGCTTCGCATCTGCTGGAACACGAGATCGAGGAGCTGCGCGATCCTCGCCGCGCATTGGGCTACGCGGAGCGTGCGTGTTCGATCGAAGCCGACGCGGGCGGCGCCATGCTGTGGCAGTACCTCGACACGCTCGCGCTGGCTCAGCACATGAGTGGCGACACCGCCGCCGCGGTCGAGACCGAGAGGCGGGCCATTTCGCTCATGCCCGAGGGCGCCGACCGAACGACGCACGATCGCCTGGCCGAGTACGAGGCGGCGCTGTCCGGAGGCGATGGCGGTCGGTAGCGGTCGCTCTTCCCGTCTGCAGCGCAAGATCGGCCCGTGCCGTGTGATTCCGCCGGGTGGCGAGGGCCTCGTGGAGGTGACCTGCCCCGCGGCGTCGTCACGGAACGCCGAGGCGCCGTTGACGGCGCGGATCCCAACTCCCAGGTCGGGAGCTGGCCAGCGTTTACGGCCGGTACCTCCCCGTGGACACCTGCTCCTGCCGATCGCACCTGCAACTCCGCTGGTACCGGAGGCAACGCCCGCCCGAATCCGCCCCCTGAGTCCACGCTACCGAGGACTCGTCGGCCTGGGCATCTGTACGTTGGCGTCCGCGCCCGCCGGCGGCAGTTTCCCGATGCCCGGTCGCTGGATCCGCAGCGCGGCCACTTGGGCGCGGCGGCTGTAGTCGATCGACTCGGCAAGGATGCGCATGGCCTCCTGGTCGGCGTGGAAGCCGAGCGAGTTCTCGCTCGAGATGTAGTCGACACGCCACATCGCCTTGCGCTGCAGCGCATAGACCTCCGCGAGTTCCGCATCGCTCGCGCCAGATGCCTTCGCGGCGATGATGGCGTCGAGCATGTCGGTCATCGCGGCGCCGGCCCGGTCGATCATCGCGACCGTCTTGGCCTGGATCGATTCGACCCGCTCGGTAAGCTCCGAGGCGTCGGCGTGGTGGCAGTTCTGGCACGCGGCGTTGACGTGCGCAAGCGGACTGCGCACGTCGTGATTCGATACCTTCATCGCGCCGACGCGCTGGTATGGCATGTGGCAGTCGGAGCAGCTCACGCCGCTGCGGGCGTGGATGCCCTGGCTCCACAGCTCGAACTCGGGGTGTTGTGCCTTGAAGACGGGCGTGCCGGTCTCGCCGTGCAGGTAGTCGAAGAAGTCGCTCCCGTCAGGGAACGAGAGCTCGTCCCAGTAGCGCTCGAGGTCCTCGGCGCGTAGCCCGTGGCCCCACGGGAACGTCAACGTCATCCTGTTGGCGCAGTAGTACTCGACGTGGCACTGCCCGCAGACGAACGATCGCATCTCCTGCCGCGAGGCGAGCGCATTCGGGTCGTACGGCTCGGTGCGGTCGCCCGTCCGCCATCGCTCGATGCTCGGCAAGTGCGGCGCGGCGCCGTCGCCCGCGGCGAGTGCGGCGATGCCCTGCATGAAGCCCGGTCGCGTCACGCGGATCGCCATCGTCTTCGGATCGTGGCAGTCGATGCACGTGACCGGGTGTGCGTTCCCCGCATCGGGGTGGTCCGCCGGCAGCTTCTCTCCGGCGATCTCGCCCTCGAATCCGCCGGCGGGGGGCATCGGAAAGACCGGTCCCTCGGATCCGGGGTCGCCGTCCGGCATGCTCGCCAGCTCCGTGAACACGTCGAAGTAGGGTTGGCGACTGAGCTCCTCGAAGCCGCGGCGGACCGCCGGCATATTGAACTCCGCGGCGAGTGCCGCGTCGTCGGCCGGCTCGCCCATCGCCTCGAGCCCCTTCTTCCGGTAGAGCACCGTCGTCGAGGCGTGGCAGTGCAGGCACGCACCGGCTTGGGGCTTCTTCGTCACGCGCTCGGTGACCCCCTGGTCGTAGAGCATGTACGCGTGCCCGCGCGCCTCGCGGTAGTCGATGCTGAACGCGTATCCGGCGTAGAGACGACGAAGGTACGGCTGTTGGTCGAGCTTGCTTTCGGGCATCGCACTCGACCCGCCGTAGAACCGGTCGCCGGCGGTCGCCTTCCAGCCGTCGAACTGGTGCGGCCAGTTCGCGCCCCATGGTCGCGGATCCGTCGTGAGCTCGTCCACCTCGGCAACCCGCACGAACGGCGTTCGGGCAGCCTCCTTGTTCTCGAACATGCGGACGAGCACGAACGTGACGAGCGCCGTCGCAAGCAGCGTGATGACAAGGATGAGCGCGAAGACGGGCGCGCGGCCGCTGCGCGAGGCAACGTTCGGCGTGCGGGGAGTCGAGCGCGTGCAGGTGTCGGTCATGGCGTGTCTCGCGGCGTGAATCCGGGACGGACGAGTTCGAGTCGAGGTCATCGTGCGGCGTGGCCGACGTCGGCATGGCAGTGCACGCAGTTCTCCATGTCGCCGCCGGGGGCGGTGGGGAGCAGGTGCTCGACGAGATCGGCGTGGCAATGCACGCAGGCACTCTGCGTCACGCGCCGATTGCGCGGCTTGATCAGGATGTTGTCGGGATAGTCGCCCGTCGTGAACGCGAGCGAGTGGAAGAAGCCGTTGTCGGCCTTCGTCACCCACTTCCCCAACGGATGATGCGAGAGGTGGCAGTCGTTGCAGGTGGCGACGGCGTGGTGGCTCGACTTGATCCAGGAGTCGTACTGCGGCTGCATGATGTGGCAGTTCGTGCATGCGGCCGGATCGCTGGAGAGGTAGGACGCGCCCTGGCCGTAGACGAATGTGAACAGCCCGAGCCCCGACAAGATGCCGAGGGCGGCGACGACGATCGTCGCGAAGGGCCGGGTCCTCCGTGTCGAACCGCCGCGGTCCGGTTCTGCTGAGTGCGCGGAGGCCATGGAGGCGCAGTGTATCACTCCGCCCGAAGACGTGTCGGCGGCGCCTGCGCCTCGGCACCATCGGCGACGTCCGCGACCAAGCGCGCGGACCGCAGTTGCTTCCAGGCTCTTGTGCCGACTTGCGCAAACACCTCCAGCGATCCGTCGTCGGCGTGGTAGACGAAGACGTTCTCGAAGGCGTAGCGGTCTGCGCGCACGGACGTGTCAGGGGGCGCCCAAAACCGGCCACTCCGGGGCGCTTGAAAACCGGCCACCTGATGGAGGCGCCGAATCCGCCGTCGGGCGCGACCACGCGGTCGCGTGCGACGATCCGGCATGGCGAACCAAATCGGGATGGCACAGGCATTTGCGATCGGCGCCCTGCTCGACCAGGGCTGGTCACATCGGCGGATCGCGGCGGCACTTGGCGTGCACCGCGAGACGGTGGCGCGGTACGCGAGGCTGAGGTCAGAACCGGCCATAGCGCCCATCGGCTCGAACGCCGCTGACGGGCCCGCCAACGCGGTTCTGGAGCCGTTGGGCACTGATCCAAAACCGGCCACTGCGGCCGAAGCGCCCCACGGGTCAGCGGGGAGCACGCGAAGCCGGTGCGAGGAGCACAGGGAGCTGATCTGCGCCAAGCTGGGGGCGGGTCTATCGGCCCAGCGGATCTGGCAGGACCTCGCCACCGAGCACGAGATCCTCGTCAGCTACCACTCGGTGAAGCGGTTCGTCCGGACGGTTCGAGGCGGTGCCGCCCTGCCGTTCCGTCGGCTGGAGTGCGAGCCGGGCGCCGAGGCGCAGCTCGACTTCGGCACCGCCGCGCCGGTGGTTCGGCCGGATGGGCGCCGGCGCCACCCCAAGTTCCTTCGGATCACCCTGAGCCACTCGCGCAAGGGGTACACCGAAGCGGTGTACCGGCGCACGGCGGAGGAGCTGATCCGGTGCCTCGAGAACGCCTTCCACGCGTTCGGCGGCGTGCCGGCGACGCTGGTCTTCGACAACGAGAAGGCCGCGGTGCTCAACGCGGACTGGTTCGATCCGGACCTGAACCCGAAGCTGGCCGCGTTCTGCGCCCACTACGGCACGGTGCTGCTGCCCACGAAGCCCCGCACGCCGCGTCACAAGGGCAAGGTCGAGCGTGGCGTCGGCTACGTCCAGGACAATGCGCTGAAGGGCCGCGTCTTCCCGAGTCTCGCGGAGCAGAACCAGCATCTCGAGGCGTGGGAGCAGAGCGTCGCCGACACGCGGATCCACGGCACCATTCGACGGCAGGTGAGGCAGGTCTTCGAGGAGTGCGAGCGGTCGGCGCTGCGTCCGCTCCCGGCGGAGCGGTTCCCGCACTTCGAGGAGGCGACGCGCATCGTGCATCGCGACGGGCATGTCGAGGTCGCGAAGGCGTACTACCCGGTGCCTCCGGAGCACATGGGTCGAGAGGTCTGGGTGCGCTGGGATGCCCGGGTCGTGCGGATCTTCGACCGGCGGCTTCGTCCCATCGTGGTGCACGCGCGCATCGAGCCGGGCCGCTTCGCGACCGGGAAGCAGTTCATTCATCCGCACAAGGTGTCCGCGGTGGAGCGCGGCGCGGGCAGGCTGCTCGAGGAGGCACGCCTGATCGGCCCGCAGACGGGCCGCTGGGCGAAGTCCATGCTCGAAGCGCGCGGCGTTCCGGGGATTCGCGTCCTGGTCGGACTGCACACGCTGGCCCGCAAGCACACGGCCGACCAGATCGAGCGCGCCTGCGCCATCGCGCTCGGCCACGGCTCGTACCGCCTGCGCGCGATCCGTCAGCTGATTGCGAGGGGCGGTCCGTCGCAGGAGACGATGGGCTTCATGGACGAGCACCCGATCATCCGCACGCTGGACGAGTACGCCAAGGCCGCACACGTGGCGATCCACCATCCGCACGCGCGTGCGGAGACGCACGCACATTCGCCAGGACCGCTCCACCGGCCGCGGTCCTGGACCCCAGGCCTCCCCCCGGAAGGGGCGGCCACTCACCAGGCCGGCTCGGAGACCGCATCATGAACGACACGGTGGACCAGGCGCTTCGGAAGCTGCGCCTGTCGGGTGCACGCCAGACGATCGACCTCAGGCTGCAGGAGGCCGGCAGCGGCCGGCTGACCCACCTCGAGTTTCTCGAGCTGATCCTCCAGGACGAGCTCGCCGTGCGCGACCAGCGTCTGCGCCAGCGCCGCGTGAAGGCGGCAGGCTTCCGCGAGATGCGATCGCTGGACGGATTCGACTGGTCGTTCAACAGGTCGATCCGGAGGAAGCAGGTCTACGACCTCGCCACCTGCCGCTTCATCGACGAACCTCGCGACGTCCTCTTCCTCGGGCCGCCCGGCACCGGGAAGAGCTACCTCAGCCAGGCGCTCGGGAACGAGGCGATCAGGTCGGGCTACGTCGTCCTGTACCGCTCGATCTTCGACCTTGTGCGCGACTTCATGCACGACGAGGCGATGTCGGGACAGGACCGCGTGCTGGCGCGATACCTCAAGCCGGACCTGCTCATCATCGACGACATGGGCATGAAGCGGCTGCCGAAGCAGAGCGGCGAGTACCTGCTTGAGGTGATCCTGCGCCGCCACGAGGTCAAGGCCACGATCATGACCTCGAACCGGCCGCTGGAGGACTGGGGCAGGCTGGTGGGCGACGTGCCGTCGGCGACGGCGATCCTCGACCGCTTCCTCCACCACGCGGAGGTGATCGACACGACCGGCAGGAGCTACCGGCTCAGGGGCAGGTCGTCCCGGCCCGAACAGGCAAGCCTCGACGCCGAGGAGACCGAGGAGCACTGATCGAGGTACGATTCACCCACACGCACCGTGGCCGGTTTTGAAGCGCCCACCGGTGGCCGGTTTTGAAGCGCCCCGTGACACGGACGGCTGTTCGGCATCGCCGTCGAACACCAGGGGCTCGCTTGCTGGGCCCGCACACGCACCGGTGGGCGAAGGCGATGCTCGACGACCGCGGGATCGAAGGCGTGCGGGTCCTCGTCGGCCTTCACGCGATGGCGAGGAAGCGCGCAGCGAGCACACTCGAGCAGGCATGCGAGATCGCGTGCGGGCACGGCGCGTACCGACTGCGCGCTCTGCGCGAGCTGATCCGGCGCGGCGGACCGAGGAAGGACCAGTTCGAGTTCATGGACAGCCACCCGATCATCCGGACGCTCGGCGAGTACACCGAAGCGGCGCGGCGCGCAATCGACCGCGACGGCCGCTCGAGTGCTTCGCCGGCGATGGAGCCGTGCGCGGGGACGTCCACGTAGGGCGCCGGCAACCGGGACCGCTCCGCCCGTTCCCAACAGTCCTCCAGGAGCGCTCCAGCACCGGCAAGTACCTCGTGCGCGCCCGAGAGTCGCGAGCGCCCCGCGATCCGAGACTTGGCGGGACGGTCCGATCGCGTAAACCCTTGCGAATCCTTGGCCTACTAACGCGAACGCCCGCGAGTTGCGTCGCGGGCGTTCACCGTTCACCAGTGGGTCGGTGGACTTCCATCGACCGGAGCAAGTAGCGGGGGAGGTCTTCGATTTGACCCACTTGGCTCGGATTGTCGAGTTGCATTACAGAGCCGCGTAGGTGGAGGTGGTCGGAGACTGGCCTTCGGGGTCGCTCGATGCACGGTGATCGGTG
>JAGQOG010000149.1 GCA_020427695.1 Phycisphaerales bacterium | reverse complement strand
TGGGGATCGAAGGCGAGGTGAGACACGGTCCCGGTCGCCGCCCGCGCGGGACCGGTAAGGAGCGCCGCTCCGACCAATCCCACGACGATGCCGGTGCATCGAAGGAGATCGCGGATCGCGGGGAACGCCTGCATAGACACCTAGAGTAGCACACCGCTTCGGCGGGACGGCGCAGGGGTAGCCCGCTCTTGCCCGAACCATGCTTCTCCCTTAGCGTCGCGTTCGCTTCGAGCGATCGGATAGCCGGCCGCGTCACGAGGAGGACTTTTTGCGCGAGAGTGATCCCATCGTCATCGTCTCCGCCCGTCGGACCCCGATCGGGCGTTTTCTGGGGAGTTTGCGCGACCACACCGCACCCGAGCTGGGGATGGTCGCCGCCCGCGCAGCGCTGGAAGGGGCGCCGCGGAATCTTTCCAACCTTCGGGTCGTGCTCGGGTGTGCGCGGCAGGCGGGCACCGGACCGAACCCTGCACGGCAGGTCGCCCTCGGCGCCGGATTGGGCCACGAGACGGTGGCGGCGACGCTCAACATGGCCTGCGCGTCCGGGATGGAATCGATCGCCACTGGCGCGCGCCTCCTTACCCTCGGCGAGGTCGATTGGGTGCTTGCCGGCGGGATGGAGTCGATGAGCCGCGTTCCGTTCCTCGCCGACCGGTTCCGCACGGGCTACCGCCTCGGGCACGCCGAGCTGGCCGACGGCATGTACAAGGACGGTTTCTTCTGCCCCCTCGCCGAGCAGGTGATGGGAGAGACCGCGGAGACTCTGGCCAAGCAGTACCGGATCCCGCGCGCGGAACAGGACGAGCTCGCGCGGCAGAGCCAGGAAAAGGCGGCCCACGCCTGGGCGACCCATGCCTTCGGCGGCGAGCTGGCTTCCGTCCCGCCCAAGAACAAGAAGGGGGACGCGTTCGAGCGCGACGAGCATCTGCGTCCCGGGACCACTCTCGCGGATCTGGCGAAGCTGCCCACCGTCTTCGAACGGGACGGAACGGTGACGGCGGGAAACTCCTCCGGAATCACCGACGGGGCCGCCGCCCTCCTCGTGACCCGCGCGAGTGTGGCGAAGGCGGCGGGGGTCACGCCCCTCGCGCGCCTCGTCGGGTACGCCGTGGCCGGCGTCGATCCCAAGGTGATGGGCATCGGCCCGGTGCCGGCGGTCCGCTCCTTGCTGGAGCGTCTCGGGATGACGCTCGGGGACATGGATCTGATCGAAGTCAACGAAGCCTTCGCCGCGCAGGTGCTGGCGGTCGAACGGGAGCTCCGCTTCGATCGCACGCGGCTCAACGTCAACGGGGGCGCGATCGCGCTCGGTCATCCGATCGGTGCCACGGGCGCGCGCATCGTCGTGACGCTGCTCCACGAGATGATCCGGCGCGATGTGGGCCGCGGTCTCGCCACGCTCTGTGTTTCCGGCGGCATGGGACACGCGATGGTGATCGAGCGCGACTGATCGACGCTCGAAGGGCGCGACTGACGCGCTCGGCAAACGCGCGGTCCCGGCGACGGGGCCCGAGGAGGTATCGATGAGCTTCGAGAACCTGGCGGTCGTGGAGAACGAGCACTGGCTGGAGGTCACGATCCAGCGGCCCAAGGCGCTCAACGCGCTCAACGGGCAGACCATGGTGGAGCTGGCGGCAGTGACCCGTCAGCTTGAGGAAGACCAGGATCTGCGGGGCATGATCCTCACCGGCGCGGGCGAGAAGGCGTTCGTCGCGGGCGCGGACATCGGGGAGCTGACCGATCTCGATGCGGGCCAGGCGGCACGATTCTCGCTGCAGGGACAAGCCGTCTTCACGGCGATCGAACGCGCGAGCCGTCCCGTCATCGCCGGAGTCAATGGCTTCGCGCTCGGCGGCGGTTGCGAGCTGGCGCTGGCCTGCCATCTGCGGGTGCTCGCCCGCACCGCGCGCATCGGCCTGCCGGAAGTCGGCCTCGGCGTCATCCCGGGGTACGGTGGCACCCAACGTCTGGCCCGGATCGTCGGGCTCGGGCGCGCGCTCGAGATCCTTCTCACGGGGGACATGATCACGGCCGAGGAGGCGTACCGGATCGGATTCGCGAACCGGGTCGTCGAGCCGGAGAACCTGCTCGAGACCTGTCGAGAAATCGCCCGCGCCATCGACAAGCGGGGACCTCGCGCGGTCTCCCTGGCGTTGCAGGCGGCGGTGCGCGGCGGCGCGATGCCGATCGAGGAGGGGCTGGCCTTCGAAGCCTCACTGTTCGGACTCGCGGCGGCGACCGAAGACTGGAAAGAGGGTACGGCCGCGTTCCTCGGCAAGCGCGCTCCGGAGTTTCGGGGTCGCTAGCCGGACGACGCAGGACGTTCCGTCCGAGAGCAGGCACGAGGAGGATCCGAGCATGACCGAAACCGTGGTGATTCTGGGTGGCGCCCGCACGCCGATGGCCGAGTGGGAGGGAGGCAAGCGAGGCGACGGCAAGCCGGGCGGCCTCTTCCGTGCCGTGTCAGCCCTCGACCTGGGTGCGATCGCGACGCGGGGCGCCCTCGCGCGCACCGGGCTCACCCCGGATCGCGTCGATCACGTGGTCATGGGCAACGCGCTGCAGACGAGCGGGGACGCGCTCTACGGGGCGCGGCACGTCGCGCTGCGGGCGGGTTGCTCGATCTCCACCCCGGCGTTGACGGTCAATCGACTCTGCGGCTCGGGAATCCAGGCGCTGGTCTCGGCGAGCTATCTGCTCCTCCACGACGAAGCGCGCATCGTGGTGGCCGGCGGGATGGAGAACCTCTCGCAGGCGCCGCACGTGATCCGCGGGCTCCGCAGCGGTCACAAGATGGGGGACACCGTCCTCGAAGACACGCTGATGGTGTCCCTGCTCGACACCACCTGCAACCTCCTGATGGCGCACACCGCGGAGAAGCTCGCCCGTCGCTTCGGAATCGAACGGGAGGAGCAGGACCGGTTCGCTCTCCTGTCGCAGCAGCGCGCGGCGAAAGCGCTCGCGGACGGAGTCTTCGCCGAAGAGATCGTGCCGGTGGAGGTGTCGGCGGGTCGGGGACAGAAAGTCTCGGTCGATACCGACGATCACCTGAAGCCGGACACGACGCTGGAGGGACTGGCCCGGCTGCAGCCCGCGTTCTCGCGGGACGGGTTCGTCACGCCCGGCAACGCCTCGGGCATCGTCGACGGAGCCGCCGCCCTCGTCCTCGCGACCGAGGCGCAGGTCCGGCGTTCCGGGCAGACCCCGTTGGCGAGGATCCGTGCCTGGGCCTCGGTCGGCGTCGACCCGTCGGAGATGGGGATCGGCCCCGCCCCGGCCATTCGCACGGTGCTGGACCGCGCCGGATTGCAGCTCGACCAGATCGACCGCTTCGAGATCAACGAAGCGTTCGCCGGACAGTACCTGGCCGTGGAGAAGGACCTGGGCCTCGACCGGGACAAGGTCAACGTCAACGGCGGCGCGATCGCCCTGGGTCACCCCCTGGGTGCGACCGGAGCTCGCCTGGTCCTGACCCTCGTTCACGAGCTCCGCCGGTCCGGTGGCCGGCTTGGAATCGCCTCGGCCTGTATCGGGGGCGGGCAAGGGATCGCCATCCTCATAGAGAACGCGGCCTAGGGGGGGACCGCCGCACCGGGGGACCTGCCGGTCGCCGGTCGCCGGTCCGACCCTCCTCGGTCCGGGCTCGGGCGGGCAACTCCGGAGATCCCCGGACGCGCCGGACGCTTGCGCGGCCGGGCCGGCTCCCGTAGCTTCTTCCGATGGTCGGCCCGGTCCGACCGCCCGTGTTCCCGACCGGCGGCGACGGCGAATCCGAGCGCCCGAAGCGATCGCGTCCCGGCCCCCGGTCGATCTTCGATCCACTTCGCCCACTGGATGTCCGGCATCGCTCCCGGCCGCCCCCGGGCGGGGGATGGTTCGTTTCAAGTCATTGGAGGAGAGTTTCTTGAAGAAGTATCGGATTGCCGTGCTGCCGGGTGACGGGATCGGCCCCGAGGTGACGCGCGCGGCCATGGGCGTGCTCGATGCCGTGGCAGGTGCGGCCGGGCTCCAGATCGAGAGCACCCACTTCCCCCACGGCGCGGATCACTATCTGGCGACGGGGGAGACCTTCCCGCAGGAGACCATCCAGGGG
>JAGQOG010000148.1 GCA_020427695.1 Phycisphaerales bacterium | reverse complement strand
TTGGTCTTGTGGTCGGCGATCGTCGCGACCCAAGTCCCGTTCGGGCCATCGAAGGCGATGTCGCACGGCCTCAGCTTGCACACCTCGCCGGGGCGGGCGCCGGTGTGCCATCCCACCAGGACCATCGCCCTCACGACGCTCGAGAACATGGGGAGCACTGGCTCGACATCCTCCCACGGGACCGCAACCACCGGCTCGGGCTCCCGGGCGCTGGATTCGCCGGCGCGAAGGCCGCGGACCATCTCCATCGCGTGGACACGCTCGACGGGAACAAGCTCCTGCGCCGCCGCCCAGCGCCAAAGCGTCCGGAGTCGGACCATGGTGCGGTTGATCCCGGTCCGGGCCCTTCCCCGGCGGAGGAGCTCGTCCCGCACGAGCCGGAAGTCCTTCGGCCCGAACGCCGCCGCCGGCGTCGGACCGTACAGTTCGAGCAGGAGTGCGATCAACGGCTTGTAGTTGTCGATCTCGTTGGAGCGCCTGGGCCGGGCTTGGGACGCCTCGAGCCAAGCCTCAAGCAGCTCGGCCACCGTCAGGTCGGCAATGCACCGAGACGCGGCGGCGAGAGCGGTGCCCTGCTCGTGTGCGGCGACAAGCCGCCGATATGCGGCGGCCGCCTCGGGGCTGCCCCATGGGCCGAGCCAGACATCTTGGCGCCGGCTGCCGGCGCGCAGGGTGACGACGGCTCGACCGCTGGCCTTGTGGTGCCAGGGCTTCGGGAAGGAGGGACGCTTTCGGGTTCGTGACATGGGCGATCTCCAGGGTCGTACGGCGCCTGAACGGCGCTTTCCGGTTTCGCTGGAGCCGCACGCCCACGTCGGGCGGTAGCGCAAATGCTTGCGCTCGGCTGGGTTCTCGAAACGCGACTGGCAGGACTCGAACCTGCAACCCTCGGCTTCGTAGGCCGATGCTCTATCCAGTTGAGCTACAGTCGCCCGGGGCCGGCAGGACCGGCCTTTGGGGGAAGGGAAGTGTAGCCGCGGCGGAACGGCCCAACAAGGGGCACGTACACTGCCCCCATGACCGACCGCTACTACGCCGCCGCGTGCCAGACGGCGTTCGAGTGCCCCAAGTCGCGGGAGGAGATCGCCCGCCGGACCGCCCGGATGTGTGCGATCGCGGAGCAGACCATCGTCGGCTACGAGCCCTTCCATGACGTCCGCCTGCTGGCCTTTCCCGAGTTCGCCCACGCGGCCCCCGTCTACGACAACGTTCCGCAGCTCCGCGACCGGCTGGCGGTCCCGGTGCCCAACGAGCACACCGACGCCTACCAGCGCATCTGCGCCAAGTACGGCTGCTTCATCCAGACGGGCACGTTCATCGAGACGCACCCCGACCACCGGGACGTCGTCTTCAACACGACGGCCCTCGTTGGACCAGGCGGCGTGCTGAGCCTCTACCGCAAGGTGAACCCTTGGATCCCGTGGGAGGTGCACGCAAGCCCGCACGACGTTCCCGCGGGCGCGGACCCCTTCCCGGTGGTGGACACCGAGATCGGCCGCCTCGGCGTGGCGATCTGCTACGACTGGCTCTTCCCCGAAACGATCCGCCAGATCGCGTTCAACGGCGCGGAGGTGATCGTGCGGGTGTCCGCCTACATGGACCCCTGGGGCGCGACGCCGCCGATGGACTGGTGGACACTCTTCAACCGCGCCCGCGCCGTCGAGAACACGGTGTTCGTGGTGGCGGCGAACCAGGGCGCGAGCCTCGAGGGCTACGCCCCGTTCTCCTGGCCCGGCGGAAGCATGGTGGTGGACTTCGACGGCCGCGTCCTGGCCCAGGCCGATCCCGGGCCGGGAGAGAAGGTCGTCGTCGCTCCGATCGACATCGCGGCCCTTCGCGCCGAACGGGCCCGGCGCGTCGGGCACGATATGCGCGGCCACCTCCGCGCGGAGATTCATCCGTATCTCTCGCGTCCCACCCTTCCCAAGGCCGACGCGCACCCGATCACGGTCGAGTCGTTGCGCACGCGCATCGCCGCGGGTCGGAAGGCGGTGGCGCGATGATGCGAGCCCGACGTGTCGCACCGTGGGCGATCGTCGCCCTGTTCGTGCTCTCGTGCTCGAAGTCCACTCCCTCCAACACGCCTTCGGCCGCGGATCCGGACCGCGATCCGGTTGCGGTCGAGCTGGTCGGTCGAGGCGTCGGCCTCATGGGACAGTTCGAGTTCGAGAAGGCGCGCGAAGCGTTCGCCGAGGCGCGAAGGCTCCATCCGGAATGGTCGCGGGCCGCGATCAACGAGGCGATCGCGACCCTCAACCAGACCGAGGAGGGCAAGCAGGAGCGTGCGCTGACGATCCTCGACGAGGTCCTCGCCAAGCACCCCGACGATCTGCAGGCCAACTACTGCGCTGGGCTCATCGAGCTCTTCCTCGGGCGACCGGACCGGGCGCTGCCGCGCTTTCGCCTCGTGGCGCAGGCCGATCCGTCGGACGCCTACGCGGCGTACTACCTCGGCCAGTGCCGCGAGTACGCCGGCGACTACGCCTCCGCCGAGACGTCGTACCGCGCCGCCGCTACCGCCGACCCGTACCTGCGCAGCGCTCAACTCGGCCTGCATCGGGTGCTGCAGCGCCTCGATCGGCCCGACGAGGCCGAACAGTGCCTGGACACCTTTCGCCGGCTGGCCGACAACCCACGGGCCGCACTGGCGGAGTTCAAGTACACGCGTATGGGCCAACTCGGAGAAGCTCGGGTTGCCGGTGCGGCGGATGGCAACGCTCCTCCGGTCGTGGCTCCCGAGGGGCCGCTCTTCGGTGCCGCCATGCCGTTGTGCGATCTGCCGTCCGGATGGTCCTGGCACACGTTTTCCGAGGACGAACAGGCCAGCGTGACGGTGGTCGATCTCGTGGGCGACGGGACGCTGGACGTGTTCATTCCCGGTGCGCTGGAGCGTGGCGGCGAACGGCGCAACCTGGTGGCGATGGTGACCGAGAGCGGCGCCTTTCGCGCCGACGTGGACCACCCCTTGGCCAAGGTCGGAGCCGTCCGGGCGGCGCTCTTCGGCGACGTGGACAACGACGGGCTCAGCGACGTCTACCTCTGTCGGCGCGGCGCCAACCGACTGTTCCGCCAGACGGCGCCCGGGATGTGGGCGGACATCACGGAGGCGGCGAAGGTCGAGGGCAGTGGCGGCGACACGGCGGACGGCGTCCTCGCCGACCTCGACCACGATGGCGATCTCGACATCTACGCGGTCAACGCCGACGGGCCGAACGACTACTTGAGCAACAACCTCGACGGAACGTTCCGGTCGATCGCCGCCGAGGCGGGCCTCGCCGGACCCGCGGGCGGGTCGCGCATGGCCCTGGCGACCGATCTCGACGGCGACCGCGATCTCGATCTCCTGATCCTCGCCCGCGAGGGACGCAACGAGGTGCATCTGAACGACCGGCTGTGGAGCTATCGGGACGATCCGGACCTCGACGCATTCTGCACTCTGCACGGCTCGGCGATGGCCGTCGGCGACTTGACGGGCGACGGAACGACCTCGATCGTCGTCGCGGCCGACTCCAAGGCGCCGGGTGCCGCCGCCGAGGTGCACCGATTCGACCGAACGGCGAGCCGCGATGGATCCGCTTGGAACGAGCACGCCATCCTCGCGCTTCCGAGCCGACCGCACGCGCTGGCCATCGCCGATCTCGATGGCGACGGTGCCAACGAGTTGATTCCGTTTCTGAGTGCGATCGGCGCCCCGGGCGACCCGATCGTGCTGGCCGATCGGAAGCCGCTCGATGTCGCGGGTCGCGCGTTGGCGCTCCTGGATCCTCGCCGCGGTCCGGCGCTGGTTGCGATCTCGCGCACGGACGGGCCGATCGCGATTCCGGCCGGCGCTGGCCGACACGACTTCGCCGCCGTGCGTTTCCGGGGGCGCATCGATCCCGGGCAATCCATGCGATCGAACGCCGACGGCATCGGCACGCACTTCCAGGCCCGCGTCCGAAACCGTTGGATCGGGGGTGCCATGTTGCGCACCGGCGGCGGGCCCGGTCAGTCGCTGCAGCCGGCGGCGATCGGTCTCGGCGGCGCACCGCAGATCGACTTCGTGACGATCGATTGGCCGGACGGCGTGTTCCAGGGCGAAGGCGCGATTCCGCCGGGCGGTCCGACGACGATCGTCGAGACGCAGCGCCAGATCTCGAGCTGTCCGGTGCTCTTCGCGTGGGACGGCGAACGCTATCGGTTCGTCAGCGATCTCTTGGGCGTCGGTGGCTTGGGCTACCTGCTCGAGCCGGGGCTCTACGCCACGCCTCGGCCGTGGGAGCGATTCGCCCTGCCCGAGGGACTCGCCGCGCCGCGCGACGATCGGTACGTGCTCAAGCTGACCGAGCCCATGGAGGAGGCGTGCTACCTCGACCACGCCGCGCTCACCGCATGGGATCTTCCGCCAGGTTGGATGCTGACGCTCGACGAGCGGGCGTCGATCGAAGGACCGGAACCGACCGGTGCCGAGGTGCTGTACCGGACGCTGCTCCTGCCGACCGCGGCGCACGATGGGAACGGAGCCGACCAGCTCGACGCGATCCGCGCCGTGGACGGACGGGCCGCGGAGACGGGACGCGTGGATCCCCGGTTCATCGGTCGACTGGCCGGCGAGCTCGCGCTCACGATCGAATTCGATCGACCGCTCGATCCCGATGCCGGGTCGCGACCGGTCCTCGTCATCGACGGCTGGATCGAGTACCCCTACTGCCAGACCAACTTCGCCGCGTGGCAGGCCGGTGCGGCATACGACCCGCCGACGGTCGAAGCGCAAGACGCCGACGGCGCCTGGCATCCCGTGCTGGTGCACTTCGGCTATCCCGCGGGCATGCCGCGGCAGATGTCGGTGCCGCTCGAGGGACTGCCGCGCGGGACCAGGACGCTGCGCCTGCGCAGCAACATGGAGATCTACTGGGACCGGATCGCGGTGGCCCTGGCGGAGACGGAGCCCACGGCACGTTCGACCGTGCTGCCGCTGGTGGCCGCATCGGTGGCGGAGGTCGGCTTTCCCGCTCGAACGACGCATCCGCAGCGACGGCCGTGGTACGACTATGACCGGCGGGTGCCGCTCTGGGACGTGCGTCACCAGGTGGGGGAGTACACCGCCTTCGGGAACGCACTTCCATTGGTCGCGACCGCGGACGACGCGGTGGCGATCTTCGGGCCGGGCGAAGAGGTCCAACTCGAGTTCGACACGGCGGCGCTGCCGGTGCTGCCGGCGGGCTGGACCCGTCGGTTGGTGCTCGACGTCCGGGGCTGGTGCAAGGACATGGACCTGTTCACCGGACAAGGCGAGACGATCGCGCCGCTGCCGGAGACGGGCAAACCGGCGGGACCGCGCGATGCGCTGCACAAGCGGTTCAACACGCGTTGGGACGGCGGCCGCTGACCGCCCCATCCGAGGGCCGTTTCGCGCTATCATCGGGGCATGCGTGATTCCAAATCGCCGCGGAAGTACGTTCCGGTCGTCGGACCGCGTCTGAAGGTGCTGCTGGCGCTGGTGTTCGGCCTCTTCGCGCTCCTCAGCGTGAACTCCGCGTACCTCGCGGGGATCACCCTTCTCGAGTGGCTTCGGGGAGCGACCTACCAGAACTACTTCTACCTGTGGATGTTCCTCGTCCACCTGGTGCTGGGACTGGCCCTGATCGTTCCCGTGGTCGTCTTCGGCTCCGTGCACATCTGGAACGCCCGCAACCGACCCAATCGCCGCGCCATGGCCGCGGGCTACGGACTCTTCGGCGTGGCACTGGCCCTGCTCGTCTCCGGCGTGGTGCTGATGCGGGTCGAGGTCGGCTCGGTCACGCTCGTGGTAAAGGACCCCGGCGTCCGCAGCGGCTTCTACTGGCTGCACGTGATCGCTCCGCTCGTGGCGGCCTGGCTGTTCGTCCTGCACCGCCTGGCGGGGCGGCGCATCAAGTGGCGAGTCGGTCTCGGATGGGCTGCGGTGACCGCGGTGTTCGCCCTCGGGGGCGTGGTCCTGCACGCCCAGGATCCGCGGGCCTGGAACCGGTCCGGGCCGGCGTCGGGCGAGCAGTACTTCGCCCCGTCGCTGGCGCGGACCTCGACCGGCGACTTCATCTCCTCGCAGTCGCTTCTCATGAACGACTACTGCCTCAAGTGCCATGCGGACGCCCACCGCACCTGGGCTTCGAGCGCCCACGCCTTCAGCAGCTTCAACAACCCGGCGTACGCGTTCTCGGTGAGGGAGACGCGACAGGTGCTGCACGAACGCGAGGGCACGGTGCACGGCGCCCGGTGGTGCGCGGGCTGCCACGATCCGGTGCCGTTCCTGAGCGGCGAGTTCGAGGATCCGCGGTTCGACGACCCGCTGTACGACGTTTCCACCGATCCGCTCGGCTCCGCCAGCGTGAACTGCACCGTCTGCCACGCGATCACCAACATCAACAGCCCGCGCGGCAACGCCGACTTCACCATCGAGGAGCCGATCCAGTATCCGTTCGCGTACAGCGCGAACCCCTTTCTCCAGTGGGTGAACCAGCAGCTCGTGAAGGCCAAGCCCGCCTTCCACAAGCGCACCTTCCTGAAGCCGCTTCACCAGAGCCCGGAGTTCTGCGGCGCGTGCCACAAGGTGATGATTCCGCCCGAGATCAACGACTACAAGCTCCTGCGCGGCCAGGATCACTACGACTCCTTCCTGCTGAGCGGCGTGTCCGGTCACGGCGCCTCGAGCTGGTACTACCCGCCCAAGGCCGAGACGAACTGCAACGGCTGCCACATGCCGCTGCTCGCCTCCAACGACTTCGGGGCGAAGTACTTCGACGACTCCGGGGAGCTCAAGGTCCACAACCACCTCTTCCCTTCCGCGAACACCGCGCTACCCGTGCTCACGGACATGCCGAATCGCGAGGAGACGATCGCCGCCCACCGGGCCTTCAACGAGGGCGTGATGCGCATGGACCTCTTCGCCTTGCGCGAGGGCGGCGCCATCGACGGCGACCTGCTGGGCCCGATCCGGCCCGAGCTCCCGGCCTTGCAGCCCGGGAAGCGCTACCTGCTCGAGGCCGTGGTGCGGACGGTGAAGATGGGCCACCACTTCACGCAGGGCACGGTGGACAGCAACGAGATCTGGGTCGAGGCGACCGTGCGCGACGGCGAGCGCGTGATCGGGAAGATCGGCGGACGCGACGCGTCGGGCGAAGTGGATCCGTGGGCGCCGTTCGTGAACGTCTACATGCTCGACCGGACGGGCAAGCGCGTCGATCGCCGCAACGTGCAGGACATCTTCGTGCCCCTCTACAACCGGCAGATCCCGCCGGGAGCGGGGGACGTGACCCACATGGCCTTCACCGTGCCCGAAGGGGCGACCGGACCGATCACCATCGAGGCCAGCCTGCAGTACCGGAAGTTCGACACGACCTACATGCGGTATGTGTACGGTCCCGAGTTCCTGAACACGCTGCCCATCATGACCCTGGCCACCGACACCGTGGTGCTGCCGGTGAACCACGGTGAGGACGGTCCAGCCTCGGCCGCGGCGGAGGTGCCCGCCCAGACCTCGCCGATCGAACCGTGGCAGCGCTGGAACGACTACGGCATCGGCCTGTTCCGCAAGGCGGGCGGCGGCATGAGCAAGGGCCAGTTCCGGCAGGCCGAAGAGGCCTTTCGCCAAGTGGAGGCCCTGGGTCGTGCCGATGGCCCGCTCAACGTCGCTCGCGTCTGCCTGGACGAGGGACGGCTCGACGAGGCGGTGGCGGCGTTGCAACGAGCGGCGGCGGCCGATCCTCCGGCGCCGCCGTGGTCGATCGCGTGGTTCAGCGGCCTGGTGAACCGGCAGAACGGCGAGCTCGAACGCGCGATCGGCGACTTCAAGGCCCTGGTGGCGTCGAACTTCGTTGGCGCCGCGGCGCGGGGGTTCGACTTCTCGAAGGACTTCCGCGTGCTCACCGAACTCGGGCAGACGCTCTTCGAGCGGGCCCGGGAGGAACGGGGCGACACGGCGGCGCAGACGGGTCTGCTCCAAGAGGCCGCGGACTGGCTGGAGCGGGCGCTTGTGATCGACCCGGAGTGGGCTCCGGCGCACTGGGGCCTGTACCAGGTGTACACCCGAATGGGCCAGAAGGAGCGGGCCGAGAAGCACCTTGAGATCCACGAGATGTTGCGGGTGGACGACAACGCGCGCGACATCGCCGTTGCCGCCGCTCGTCGCGCGAACCCCGCGGCCGATCACGCGGCGGCCGACGTGGTCATCTACGACCTTCAGCGACCGGGGGCACCGGGGCTCGACGGCCTGTCCGATCCGGTGCGGACGGCCGCCGGCTCCTCGAACCCGCCGAGCTCCGAGCACGCGCCGTCGGGCCCAGACAAGGAGACGCCGTGAACCACACCGAAGCCGAACCTCCTGTGGGGCGATCCGGTCGCCCGGGTGCGTCGCCGGGGACCGACCCGATCGGGGCCGACGAGGTCGCCGGCGACGACGCCGCCGTCGGTCGTGCGTTTCGCGTGTCGCTGGCCGTCATCGGCGGCCTCGCGATCGCCGGCGCTGCCATCTGGTGGGTGTCCACGCGTCCCGCGCCCGTGAAGGTCGAGCCGACCATCACGCCCGAGGCGCCGAACGCCCCGACTCGAGCCATCGCAACGATCCCGGCGATTCCCTTCACCAACATGCGGGCGGAGGCGGGCATCGCGTTCGAGCGCGAGAACGGTGCCCGCGGCGAGAAGCTCCTGCCCGAAACGATGGGTGGGGGCGTGGCGGTGCTCGACTACGACAACGACGGCGACGAGGACCTGTTCTTCGTGAACGGCATGCCGTGGAGTCCCGAGGACGGGCCGGCGGCACCGAGCGTGCTCTACCGCAACGACGGCGGCTGGCGATTCACCGACGTGACCGCGGAATCGGGGCCGGCGCTGGTGGCCCAGGGCATGGGCACCGCGGTTGGCGACTACGACAACGACGGCTGGCGCGACCTGTTCGTCACCACGCTGGGACGGAACCGTCTCTTCCACAACGATCACGGACACTTCCGCGAAGTGACCGACGAGGCGGGGGTGGGCGGGGAAGACGACGCCTGGTCCACGGGGGCGGCGTTCGCGGACTACGACAACGACGGCGACCTCGACCTCTTCGTCGCCAACTACGTCAAGTGGTCGCGCGACATCGATTTCGAGGTGGACTACCAGATGACCGGTGTGGGCCGGGCGTACGGTCCGCCCACGAACTTCCAGGGCACCCAGTCGGTGCTGTACCGCAACGACGGCGACGGCCGCTTCACCGACGTGTCCGAGTCGGCGGGGGTGCTGGTCACGAATCCGGCCACCGGCGTGCCGGTGGGCAAGGGACTGGCGGTCGCCCCGGTCGACCTCGACGGCGACGGCTGGATCGACTTCGTGGTGGCCAACGACACGGTCCAGAACTTCGTGTTCCACAACCAGGGCGATGGCCGGTTCCGCGAGGTCGGCGTGTCGTCCAGCCTCGCCTTCGACCGCAACGGTTCCGCGACTGGCGCCATGGGCATCGATGCCGCCGACTACCGCAACGCGAACGTGCTCGGGATCGCGGTTGGA
>JAGQOG010000147.1 GCA_020427695.1 Phycisphaerales bacterium | reverse complement strand
AGCACCCTCGATGCCTCGATGCCTTGATGCCTTGATGCCTCGGCGCCTGCTCCCGCTCGCCGCCCACGCCTCGCTCTACAATGTGCATCATGTCCTCCAACGCCGAACTCGCCCGCCTGTTCACGGAGATGGCCGCGGTGATGGAGCTCACGGGCGAGAATCCGTTTCGGATCCGCGCCACGGAGAAGGTGGCGCGGACGCTCGAGGACCTCACGCTCGACGTGTCCACGCTCGTCGACGAGCCGAAGCGGCTCGTCGCCATCGAGGGGATCGGCGAGGGTTCCGCCCAGCGGATCGTCGAGTTTCTGCGCACCGGCCGGATCGCCGAGCACGACGAGCTCCTGGCGAAGGTCCCGAAGGGCCTGCTCGCCGTGCTGGGGGTGCCAGGCCTCGGCCCGAAGACGGTGAAGCTGCTGTGGGAGAAGGGCGGCGTGACGGACCTGGCCTCCCTGAAGGAGGCTCTGGATTCGGGCACCATCGAGAAGCTCCCACGCATGGGCGAGAAGACCGTCCAGAACATCCGCGAGTCCCTCGACTTCATGTCCAAGAGCTCCAGCCGCATGAGGCTGGGCGAGGCCATGCCGCTCGCGGAGGAGATCGTGGCGCACCTCTCGGCCTCGGCGAACGTCGAGCGCGTGGACTTCGCGGGATCGCTGCGCCGCGGTCGGGAAACGATCGGCGACATCGACATCCTGGCATCGGCCAAGAGACCGTCCGCCGCCAGCAAGGCGTTCACCTCGATGGGCGACGTTCAGAAGGTGCTCGCCTCGGGCGAGACGAAGTCGTCGGTGCGCCTGAAGTCGGGGGTCCAGGTCGACCTCCGGCTCGTGGACGACGAGGCCTTCGGCGCAGCGCTCCTCTACTTCACCGGGAGCAAGGAACACAACGTCGCCCTGCGCGAGCTCGCCGTCCGCAAGGGGTATCGCCTGAACGAGTACGGGCTCTTTCCCGACGACGACGATCCGTCGCCCCCGCAGTCCCGCGGCGTGCGGCCGGTCGCCGCGGCCAAGGAGGAGGACATCTACCGCAAGCTGGGACTCCCGTGGTGCCCGCCCGAGATGCGCGAGGACCGCGGCGAGCTCGCGCTGAAGAAGATCCCGAAGCTGATCGAGCTCGACGACATCAAGTGCGAGCTCCACGCCCACACGACGGCCTCCGACGGCCGCCTCTCGATCGAGGAGCTGGCGGCCGAGGCGAAGCGGCGCGGGTTCCACACCATCGCCGTCACCGACCACTCGCGGTCGAGCGTCCAAGCGAACGGTCTTTCGCCCGAACGCCTGCGCGAACACATCGAGGAGATTCGCCGCGTGGCGGCGCGGACCAAGGGCATCGCGATCCTGGCCGGAAGCGAGGTGGACATCCACGCCGACGGCTCCCTCGACTACGACGACGACCTGCTGGCGGAACTCGACATCGTCGTCGCCTCGCCGCACGCGTCGCTGCGCCAGGAACCCGCCAAGGCGACGGACCGCCTGGTGCGAGCGGTGAAGCACCCGCTCGTCCACATTCTCGGGCATCCGACGGGACGGCTCATCAACGCCCGCGAGGGCTTGCATCCGGACATGGACAAGGTGATCGCCGCCGCGGTGGCGTCGAACACGGCCCTCGAGATCAACGCCAACTACCTGCGCCTGGATCTGCGCGACCATCACGTTCGGAGCGCCGTGGACGCCGGGGCACTGGTGGCGATCAACACCGACGCGCACAGCACGGACCACTTCGACTTCCTGCGCTACGGCGTCATGACGGCTCGGCGCGGCTGGTTGACGGGCGAACGGTGTGTGAACGCCTGGAGCTCGACGCGCCTGCGCGAATGGCTCGAGAGCAAACGCCCGTCGGCCCGATCGCGCACCGTGGCCGCGGCGGGCGGATCGGCGAAGAAGGGGCGATCCCCCCGGAAGGCGAGGGCCGACCGGTGATGCGGCCGCGCACACGGTTCCCCCTGCTCCGGACCGCCTTCGCGACCGCGGTCGTGGCGATCGCGGCCATCGGGACCGGCTGTGCCACGCCGACTCGGCCCGGGGCGGGTGCCGAGGAGCCCCTCTACCTGCGCGTGGGCTCGGTCGAAGCGGTCCGTCGCGTGGGCACCGTCGATCGAACCGAGCTGCTCCTCGCCTGGTACGGATCCGAGGCGTACGCAGAGGCGATGGATCGACAGGCGGCCCAACAGCGAAGCAATCGACCGCTGCGCGAGCAGTTGCGGGAGCCTGCGCTCGAGCCGCGCGGGCCCATCCTCGACGACGCCCCGGCCCAGGACCGCGAAATGATGGGAACCGCCTCGCTGGAGCGCCTCAAGCCGTTGCTCGAACCGATCTTCTCCAGCGTCGCCAAGCAGGCGAACGTCGATGCGATCTACGAGGAAGGCGGGTGGAAGGGGGAGCCGGTGGGGTTCGTCGACGTGACGACCCAGGTCGTCAGTCGGCTGAAGGGTCCGAGAAGCGGGTAGTGTTCGGGTCGCAACCCCGACGCTGCCGCCGCCCTGCCCTCGGTCTAAACGTCGCCTTCCGCGTCCGTTTCGGCCGCATTGGGGCCGCTTTTGCAACATCTCGGAAGCAACATGTCCCGACCGGAGTCGTTCTTTAGGCCACGGCGGACGGGGGGACTCGCGGCGCCGCGGGAGCCCGTCTCTTGAATCCGTTCTGGTCCTGAACGTCCAGAACCCCCGATACAGTGTGACCATGAGCACCACGACCAAACGACCGAGCACGGCCGCCCTTCGCGGTCTCGTCGCGAGCGCCCTCGTCGCGGCCCCCCTTCTCCTGCTGGGATCCCACGCTCTTGCGGCGGCCCAAGACCGGACCCCGCCCACCCGCACGCCACCCACCCGGACCGCACCCACCGCCACCCCGCCGCCGTCGCTCGAGACGATCCCGGAGGGACTGCGGCCGCGAAAGCCGGGACCGATGATCCGGACCACCGGCGGACCGGCGATCTACTTCCCCGTGCTCGACGCCGAACTCGGGAGGATGACCAACGCCGAGACCAAGAACTACACCTTTAAGTTCATCAACACCGGCGACCAGCCGCTGACGCTCACCGAGGTCGTGCCCGCTTGCGGCTGCACCCGACCGACGTTCGATCGGACGCGCACCTACCAGCCCGGCGAGGAGGGCGAGATCCTCGTCGCCTTCACCCCGCCCACGGGCGGGCTTCAGGCCAAGTCGATGAGTGTGATGACCAACGCCAAGATCCCGGGCGAGCTGGTCAAGATCCGCGTGATCGGCGACGTCGAAGCCGTGCTGTCCTTCTCCCCGCAGATGAAGGACGTGGGCGAGATCGAGCTCGGCAAGCCCTTCACGACGAACATCGAGATCACGGCCGACGCCACGGACACCTACTTCGACGAGGTCGCGGTCCGCGGTGGCGGCATGTCCGCCAAATTCACCGAGCCCGCCCCGATGAAGTCCGTGGCCAAGATCGAAGTGGCGCTCCCGGCGGATCTCCCATGGGGCCGCATGCGCTCGGGCGTCCTCATGCTCAAGACCAGCGGCAAGATGGAGGACGGCCGCAAGCTCACCAAGACGCTGCCGTTCCGCATCACGGGCGTGGTGGTCGACAACCTTCGGGCCGACGACTACATCATCAACCTCGGCAACCCCAGCCAGGGCGGCGACTTCAGCGGAAAGGTGCACGTGTACGAGAAGGACGGCAAGCCCTTCGAGATCCTCGAGCCGCTGGTCAAGGCGATGTCTTCGACGTCGAAGGGCGTCGTGGACGCCAAGTACGACCTGAAGATCGTCCCCTCAAAGGAGGAGAAGGGCGGGTTCGATGTCGTCCTCTCCGGCACCGTTCTCGGGGAACATGGCTTCCTTTCCGGCACCGTGGACTTCAAGACCAAGGAGGCCGACGGAACCGTGAAGGAGCGCTCGCTGGGCATCAACGGACGCGTGTTCCCGGCGGATCGTCCGGGCGGTGCCGCGCCGGCCACCAGGACGGCGCCGTCGCGTCCCTTGGGTCCGACCGCGCCGCGCCGCTAGCAGCCACCCGGCGCCCACACGCCAATCGATCTCTCCGGCACCGCCCCCGTCCCTGGACGGGGGCGGTGCTACGATGGGCCCGCTGCGGTCAACAGCACTGGCCTTCGCCGCCGGCCCGACGCCGGAATCGAAGGAGCCTTCATGTTCGAGACGCTCTCCGAGCGGTTCAACTCCGTCTTCCGCACGCTCTCCGGCCGCGGCCGGATCAGCGAGGAGAACGTGCGCGAGGCGATGGCCGAGGTGCGTACGGCGCTCCTCGAGGCCGACGTCCATCTCGACGTGGTCAAGCGGTTCTGCGACGACGTGGTGCACGACGCGCTTGGCACGGAGGTGACGAAGAGCCTCAAGCCGGGCCAGGAGATGATCGGTATCGTCCACCGCCGCCTGGTGGATCTGATGGGCCCGGTGGACACGCACCTCATGCTGGTGGATCCACCGCCGACGGTGGTGATGATGTGCGGCCTGCAGGGCTCCGGAAAGACGACGACCTGCGGCAAGCTCGCCGCCTACTTCAAGCGGCAGGGCCGAAGCGTGCTGGTCTGCGCCGCGGACCTCCAGCGCCCCGCCGCGGTCGAACAGCTTCGCACGGTGGTCGAAACGGTGGCGAACGAGGCCAAGGGCTCGTCCCGCGTCGGGTTCTATGCGGAGCCGGACAAGTGCGCCGAGTACGGCAAGGCCGTCGGCGT
>JAGQOG010000146.1 GCA_020427695.1 Phycisphaerales bacterium | reverse complement strand
TTCGGCGCAACCCTGGCGGGAATCGGCAACTCCACCATCGTCAATAGCGCGATCGCGGGGATCCAACTCGAAGACACGGGGAGCGCGGTGGCGGCGGTGGTCGCCAACTGCATCGTTCGGAACAACGCCTCGGCGGTCGTGACCGTGGGACCGAACGCCGGCATGATCGCGCGCTACAGCAACATCGAGGGCGGCTTCCCCGGACCCGGGAACATCGATCTGCCCGCAGGGTTCGTCGACGGTCCAGGCGGCGACTACCACCTCGGCGCCGCGTCGCCCTGCGTGGACGCTGGAGACAACAACTTCGTCGCCAGCGACCTGACGATCGATCCCGACGGCACGCCGCGTTTCCTTGACGACTTCGGCGTAGCCGACACCGGCCTCGGCAGCGCGCCGATCGTGGACATGGGCGCCTACGAACGCAAGCATCCGATCCGGCTGGTGGATGGCACCGCGACGGGTGGAAGCCACGGCCTCACCTGGGCGGACGCCTACGTCGATCTCCAGGACGCGCTGGACGAGACCGCTTCGGGGGAGGTGGAGGAGGTGTGGGTGGCGGCAGGCACCTACCTGCCCGACCGCGGCACCGGCGACCGCACCCTGAGCTTCAACATGCGGAGCGGCGTGGCGATCATCGGCGGGTTCGCGGGCGGCGAAACCGACGCCGCCGCCCGCGATCCGATCGCCAACGCCACGACTCTCGGCGGTGCCATCGGGGCCTCGGGCACCGCCGACAACTCGTACCACGTCGTGCGCGCGGACAACGTCGACTCGACCGGCAAGCTGATCGGATTCATCGTGCAGCGCGGCAACGCCGACGGGCCACAGGCCACGTTCGACAACCGCGGTGGCGGCCTGTTCATCGACGGTGGCGGACCGACCGTCCGCGAGTGCCGCATCCGCCTCAACACCTGCGCTGCCTTCGGCGCCGGCGTCTTCTGCGAGGATGCCGATCCGGAGTTCGGGCGCTGCCGCGTGAACCTGAACGAGTCCGCCGGCGACGGAGGCGGCATGGCCTTCTTCCTGAGCGAGCCGCTTATCGTCGACTGCAGCGTCAACGGCAATACCGCGGACGATGAGGCGGGTGGACTCGTCTTCTACTCGAACTCCGTCGGCGAAATCGTCAACTGCTCGGTTACTGGGAACGCGGCCCCGACCGCGCCGACCGGCGGCCTCCAGGTCTCCGGTGGCAGCGCCGTTACCGTGCGGAACACGGTCCTTTGGGGGAACACCGGGACGTCGGCGTTCCCGCAGACGCAGCAACTGCGGGTTCTCACTCCCAGCACGCTCGACATCGGGTCGAGCACCGTCGAAGGTTGGACCGGTTCGCTCGGCGGCACCGCCAACAGCGGCGACGATCCCCTGTTTGTCGACATCGATGGACCGGACAACATCTTCGGAACCGCCGACGACGACACGCACCTCCTGCCCGGAAGTCCGTGCATCGACTCCGCAGACGCGAGCGCCCTGCCCGTGCAGGTCTCCCTCGACCTCTCTGGCGATCCGCGCTACATGGACGATCCGGGGACAGCCGATTCGGGGTTGGGGACGCCCAGCTTCCTCGACCGCGGCTGCTACGAGTTCCAGGGGACGTCGGCTCCGCCCTGCCTGGCCGATCTCGACGGCGATGGCCTGGTGGACGGCGCCGACCTGGGGCTGCTCCTCGCCAACTGGGGTGGGGCGGGAAGCGGCGATCTCGACGGTTCCGGCACGATCGACGGCGCCGACCTCGGCCTTCTGCTGGCGGCGTGGGGGAACTGCTAGCGCCGACCGGGGGGGGCGGGTCGCCGCGGGCCGGCTCGGGCCACCGAGCCGGCCCGATTCTCGCGCGTGTGGCGAAGGTGTGGATGAGTTGTCGGATCGGTCCGCTCCGTACGAGCCGTCGCGACACTGGGCCCATGTCGTTCCGATCCGGCAGCGTCTCCTACTCCCGATTCCGCGTCTTCGGCGAGGCCCCCGCGGCGCTCGACGAGTCGTTTCTCAAGCGGCTCGCCGATCACATGATCCGGCCGACGCCGGGCACCGCCCCGCCCGAGGTGGAGGCGGGGTGGACCGCCGGCCGTCACATCCTGGATGGTGGCTTCACCTCGGACGGTTGCCTCTTCGGTCCCACGCTGCTGGCTGGTGTTCGGGTGGACACCAACCGTGTGCCCACCGAGGTGCGTCGGGCCTACCGGGCTCTGGCCGAGTCCGAACGGGCGGCGGCCACGGAGACGGGCTTCCTGTCGCGCGGCGAACGGCGTCTCGCCCGCGACGAGGCGGATCGCCGCTGCGGCGAAGAGCTTGCCACGGGACGGCACCGGCGCAGTCGGCTGCTGCCGGTCCATTGGGCCATCGAGAACGAGACACTGCTGGCGCCGGTGTCGGGCGATCGTTTGGCCAACACGCTCCGCGACCTCGTGCAGAACACGTTTGGGTTGCGCCTCCAGTCGCGCAGTGCGGGATCGATCGCGTGGGACCTGCTCGCCGACCGGGGATTGGCGAACGACCTGGACGATGCGCTGCCGTCCGTCTTCACTGCGGCGCCGCCCCAAGCGGAACTGCGAAAGGAGGAGCGGGTCGACCGGAGATCGTCGGGGCCAGAGGTTCCTTGGGCCGCGGCCGGACCGGAGCCGAAGGACTTCCTCGGAAACGAATTCCTGCTCTGGCTCTGGTGGCTGTGCGAGGAGGACGAGGGACTCGTCGCCACCCGCATGGGCGAGGTCGGGGTGGTCATCGACAAGGTGCTCGACATGGAGTGCGCCTGGGGCGCGACGGGCAAGCAGAGCCTGCGCGGCGAGGCCGTGACGCGCCTGCCCGAGGCGGACCGGGCCCTTGCGTTGGGCAAGTGGCCACGACGAGCGGGGCTCATCCTCTCCGCCAAGGGCCAGCAATGGGAGCTTTCGTTCCAGGCCGATCGATTCGCGGTGGGCGGCGCCAAGCTCCCGGACCCGGACGACAAGCCGGCGTCGGTGCGCGAACTGCTTGAGCATCGCCTGGCTGCGATTGCGGATCTCGACGCGACGCTGGTCGCGCTCTTCGAGTCGTTTCTCCGGCAACGCATCGACAGCGGCTGGTCGGGGAAGTGCGAGCGGATCGGCACGTGGATCAAGACGCGGGGCAAGGCGGCGCCGGCAAGGCATCGAGGGATCGAGGCGTCGAGGCATCAAGGGGTCGAGACGCCGGAGCCGGTCGACGTCGTCGTCGGCGACGTGTCCGTCGCGTAGACGCTGCCGGGCGGGCGGTGGCCCGTTACCGGATCTCGCTCCTCGTGGTCGTGCCGGGGGCGCTGACCGCGCTGTTTCCGTCCGACACGGTGGTGTCGTACCGCACGCCCTGCGGCACCGGCACCGCCTGGTGCACCGTTGTTCCGTGGTCGCCCTCGGTGACGCGGGAACTGTCGATGGCCAGGAACGCGGTGTACGGCGACATCAAGTTGTACTGGAGGGCGACGGCGGTGATGCGCTGGGCCGCCTCGGCGGCGTCGCCGAGGATCGCCTCGCGGGAGAGGTCGGCGATCTGCGCCCGCGCCCACACCTGCCGCAGCGCGGGAGTGGTCGTGTTGTCGGCGAACGCGACCTCGACGGGCACATGCACGGCTTGCGTGCCGATGCGCCCGTCGATGGCGATGGTCGCCGGGCCGATGTGGTTGCAACGGCCCGTGACCGTCACCGGCCGACCGGCGAGGAGGTCGGGCAGCCGGCGCGGGTAGGTCTCGGCGACGGCGAGTCCGCTCCAGTCGATCGACAGGTCGTGCATCACGGGGCGGCGCACGCGATCCATGAACGACTCCATCACGGTTCGGGCATCCTCCCGGTCGAGCAGCACCGTCATGGTGCCGCGACCGCTGGTCGCCATCCCCGCGAGCAGGAACCGGTTCACCGAGCTGCCGATTCCGAAGGAGAAGATCCGCGACGAGCCGAGCAGTTGCTCGACCTCGCCCATGATCTCCCGCTCGTTGCCGATGTAGCCATCGGTCAGGAACACCACGTAGCGCAGACGCTCGGGATCGTGCGGGAACGACAGTGCCGTGCGCACGCCCTCGATCATCATGGTGCCGCCCTCGGACTGGAGGCCGTCCAAGTGGCGCATGGCCGCGGCGACCGTCTCCTCGTTGACCGCGACGGGGCGGGTGCCGAATGTCGAGGCGCTGTCGGAGAACTGGATGAGCTGGAACGTGTCGCCCTGGTGCAGGCGTCCGAGCGCCGTGCGCACCGCCGCCTTCGCCTGGTTCAGCGGCACGCCCGACATGCTGCCGGAGCAGTCGATCACGAAGACCAGCTCGAGCGGCGTGGGCACGCCGGCATTGGCGGCGGCGGGCGGGTAGATCGTCAGGGCGAAGTGGCCGTCGCCACGACCGGGATCCCGGCTGCTCACGAGGGCCGCGACGGGGGCGTCTCCGGCGAGACGGTACCGAAGCACGAAGTCGCGGTTCGGCACCTCGTTCTCCGCCGCGAGTCGGACCCTGGCGACGCCGGGTTCGCCGGGGGAGCGGTCAACGTCGATGGCATGGCTCGGGCTCGCGATGTCGAGGATGTCGGTCCCGGCGTCGATCGCGACGTCGATCGAGATCCGGTGCGCCGTCGATTCGCCCGGAGCGAGGTACGAGACGTCCGTCGGCTGCCCGGACGCGCCCACCGCGCCTCGGGAAACGGCGCCGATCCCGCCACTCGATCCGGGCGGATTGAAGCGCGGACCCACGACCATCGGGAAGACGAACTCCTGCCAGCCGTCCAGGTAGGGAAGCACGCCGTAGTACACGAGTTCGACGTCGATGGCCTTCCCCGGCTCGATGTTCGCCACCTTCTGGGTGAAGACGTTCGGGCGCTCCTCCGTCAGCAGCGCCGCCACGTAGCCGGCGGACCGGGCCTCTGCGTACGCCCGCTCGGCCTCTTCGCGTTCGCGGATGATGCCCCGGATGCGCCGATCGCCGATGGTCATGACGAAATCGCTCACCGCGGCGTCGTCGGGAAGCGGGAACACGTACACCGCCTCGATCTTGCCGTTGAACGGATTCTCAAAGCGCTGGCGCACGGTAACCGACGACACCGGCCCTGCGAGCTGCGCCTCGACCGCGGTGCTTGTCAACGGCATCGGCACTCGGCGCTCGTTGCCGTTCACGGTGTCGATGGCCACCAGCGCACCGGTTCCGGGAATCTCGTCCGCGCCGGACGAAGGCGCCGCCTGGCGCGGACCGTTGCCGTCCCGCGCCAGCACCCACACCTCGTCGAAGGGACCGTCGATGACGGGCACGCCGCTGCGCTCTCCCGCGGCGAAGCCCGCCGCGGCCTCCTGGGCCCGTGCGCGACCGGCGCTTGTGCTGTACCTGACGCTCTCGTTGGCGCAACCAACCAGGGCGACCGCGCACAGCACGCCCATCGTCGCCAAGGCACAGGCGACCACGATCGCCGGATGGATGCGGAGCCGGGAAAGACTCATGGTGTTGCTCTCCGTCGAAGTTCGGCGTGAACGGGGATCGGGCGTCCGTCGGGACCGGCTGCCGCATCGATGCGCACCGACAGGTCGGGCATCGAGCCCTCCACCTGGAGATGCAGCGTCGTGGCCCGGAAGGGCTCGGTTGGGAGTTCCGCGGCATCGGCCAGGGAGAAGTTTGCAAGCACGATCCGGCGCGAGCGGTGGGCCTCCGGGTCGTAGTCGGGGGGCTCGTGGAACACCGCGGGCGTGCCGCCCTCGATTCCGACCAGCGACACCGCGGCGCCGCCCTCGCACGCGACGCTCACCTGCCACGCGGCGAGCGCCGCGCCGTCGGAATCGAGCACCAGGTCCCACGGCTCGAAGCGAGCCGCGATCG
>JAGQOG010000145.1 GCA_020427695.1 Phycisphaerales bacterium | reverse complement strand
GTGCGCCGCGGCTCGGCGCATCAACGACGAGCTGGATCGCTCGACCGCCTCCACCAGCGAGGCACCGTGTTCCAGCAGCGCCTCGATCTGCGCCTGCACCGTCGCCATGAGCATCCCCGCCGCGGCACCCTTGCCGGCGACGTCGCCGAGGAGAAGCGCGGTGCGCCCCTCGCCGAGATCGATCAGGCCAAAGAGATCGCCCGCGACGTGGCGACCGGGCAATGCCCCGACGGCGTACTGGAGGCCGTTCAGCGTGCCGACCGTCCGCGGCATGAGGCGCTCCTGCACCTGCCGCGCCAACTGGAGATCCTGGATCAGCTCTTCCTGCAGCGCTTTGGCCTGGAGCGCCGCCACGTGCGACAGCGCGAAGCCGCAAAGATCGGCGACGGCGCTGACGAAGATCGCCGCATCCGGCTGGGGCCGGGCCCCGACCGATTCGGAGTCGAGGTAGACCAGCGCCCCGATGTCGCCGTCCACCCGGACGGGTGCGCACAGCGCCTCGGCCAGCCCCATGCTGATGATGCTGTGCTCCTCCTGGAGCGCCGGCATGTCGCGCATCTGAACGAGCTGGCCCTCGAGCGCTGCGCCAAGAAGCGATCGGCTGAAGCGCGGTTGCGGATTCGCCTGCCCCCGATCGAGCGCCACCAGCACCTCGAGCTGCTCGACCCCGGACAACGGACGGACGACGGCAACCCGCTGGAACCCCGTGCCGCCCACGAGCGCGTCCGCGACCACCATCGCGGCCTCCTGCTCGTCCACCGCGGTGTGCAGCGCCGCCGCGACGCGGATGATCGCCTCCAGCCGCCGCTCCGCGATCGAGCCGAGGGCGGCGCGATCGATGCGGGTGAACGACGCCGTGCCGCCCCGACGGTCGTCCACCGAGATCACCGTCGAGCGCTGGGACGCGGTGCCGGCGAAGCGCAGGATCCACGGCCCGATGGTGATCTGATCGCCGTCCTCCAGCGGCCGCGGCTGACCGGCCACCAGCCGGGTGCCGTTGACGGCCGTGCCGTGGCGGCTTTCCAGATCGGTCAGGAGCCAACGGTCGCCTTCGAATTCGATCCGGGCATGCCGCCGCGAGACGGCCGCGTCGTTGAGGCGGATGGTGGCGTCCGAGGCCCGGCCCATCAGCGTGGACACCGCCGGGTCGAGTTCCATCCGCGGAAGGGACGGTCCCTCGTGAACCGCGAGGCTCGCTCGTTCGCTGCTCACGCCGTGTGCTCCACTGCGTCGAAGCCGACCACCACCGGACCAAGCCGCCGACCGGTTCGCCGATCGGGGGTCGAACCCTCGCCCTCGACCATCAGGCTACCACCCCGCGGCCTATTCGTCGGCGACTTGCGCCGCCACCAGTCGAGCGATCGGCACGCGGAACGGCGAGCAGCTCACGTAGTCGAGCCCGATGTCCTCGAAGAAGCGGATCGAGCGCGGGTCGCCACCATGCTCGCCGCAGACGCCCAGCTTGATCCGGGGATTGGCCCGACGACCCTCGCGGACCGACAGCTCGACGAGGGCACCCACCCCCGCCACGTCGATCGACTGGAAGGGATCGTCGACGAAGATCGCCGCCTTCTCGCGATCGACGTAGTACGGCAGGAACCGGCCGGAGTCGTCGCGCGAGAGGCCCATCGTCATCTGGGTGAGATCGTTGGTGCCGAAGGAGAAGAACTCCGAGACCTCGGCGAGCTCGCCCGCCAGCAGGGCGGCTCGCGGCGTCTCGACCATGGTGCCGACGAGATACGGCACCTTCGCCCCGGACTCGGACAGCACGGTCTCGGCGACGCGGCGGGTGGCCTCCACGAGGATCGAGAGCTCCTTCCGATCGATCGAAAGCGGAATCATGATCTCGGGCTGCACCTTGATGCGGCGCTTCGCGCACGCCGCCGCCGCCTCCATGATCGCCCGCACCTGCATCTCGAGGATCTCGGGGTAGGTGATGCAGAGGCGGCAGCCGCGGTGGCCCAGCATGGGATTCGACTCGTGGAGCTGCTCGACGCGCGAACGGACGGCCTCGAACGGCACGCCGACCACGCGCGCGAGCTCGCGCTGCTTCGGCTCCTCGTGCGGCACGAACTCGTGCAGCGGCGGATCGACCAGGCGCACCGTGACCGGACGTCCTTCCATGGCCTCGAAGATGCCGATGAAGTCGGCCCGCTGGAACGGAAGGAGATCCGCCAGGGCGGCGCGGCGCTCCGCCTCGCTCTCGGCCACGATCATGCGGGCCATCGCCAGGCGACGCTCCTCGGTGTCGAAGAACATGTGCTCGGTGCGGCAGAGTCCGATGCCCTCCGCCCCCATCCGCACCGCGTTGGCGGCGTCGTAGGGCGTGTCGGCGTTGGCCCGCACCTTCAGACGGCGCATGGCGTCGGCCCAGGCCATGATCGTCTCGTACTCGGCGGGAAGCTCCGGGCGCACAAGGTTCAACTGTCCCTCGTAGACCACGCCCAGGGAGCCGTCCAGGGTGACGAAGTCGCCGTCGTTGAGCACCCGCTCGCCGACGGCGAGCCGCTTGGCGCCGTAGTCGATGCGCAGGTCGCCGCAGCCGACGATGCAGCACTTCCCCCAGCCGCGGGCCACCACGGCCGCGTGGCTCGTCTTGCCGCCGGTTGCGGTCAGGATGCCGACCGCGGCATGCATTCCGCCGACGTCCTCGGGCGACGTTTCCTTGCGAACAAGCACGACCGTGTGTCCGGCCGCCGCCCGCTCCTCCGCTTCGGCGGCGGTGAAGACGATCTGTCCGCACGCGGCGCCGGGCACGGCGTTCACGCCTTGCGCCATCCGGCGTCGATCCAGTTCGGCGGGCGCGACCTGCGGATCGATCACCGGGTAGAAGAGCCGCTCGATGTCGCTGGGCGTGATCCGCCGCACCGCGTCGCCGCGCGACAGCACCGGCTTGACGGCGGCCTCGGCGTACTTCTTCGGCAGGTATCCCTTCTTCTCGAGCCGCTTCGCCTCGGTCTTCGTAAGCAGCGGTCGCGTCGCCTGCTCGACCGCGATGCGGAAGGCGGCGGCGGGCGTCCGCTTGCCCGTTCGGCACTGGAGCATGAACAGCTCGCCGCGCTCGACGGTGAACTCGAGATCCTGCATGTCGCGATAGTGGCTCTCGAGCAGCACCCGGACGGCGTTGAGCTGGTCCCAGGCATCGGGCATCGAGGTGGCCAGGTCGCTCAGCGGAATCGGCGTCCGGATTCCCGCCACGACATCCTCGCCCTGGGCGTTGATGAGGAGGTCGCCGTAGAACTCGTTGGCGCCCGTGCTCGGGTCGCGGGTGAAGCACACGCCCGTGCCGCTGTCGTCGCCGTAGTTGCCGAAGACCATCTGCTGCACGTTCACGCCCGTGCCCGTCAGTCCCGTGATCTTCTCGACCCGGCGGTAGGTCGTCGCCTTCTCCGCGTTCCAGGAGCCGAACACCGCGTCCACGGCGCCGCGCAACTGCTCCCACGGATCCTGCGGGAAGTCGCGACCCGTCTCCTGCCGGAAGAAGCTCTTGAATTCGCCGCACAGCCCGGACAGCGCCTCCGCCGACAGGTCGGTGTCGTTGACGACGCCGGTGTGTTCCTTCAGGTGGTGCAGCTTCTCCTCGAGCGTGTCCTTGCTCAATCCGACGACCACCGTGCTGTACATCTGGATGAAGCGCCGGTAGGAGTCCCACGCGAAGCGCGGGTTGCCGCTGCTGCGGGCGAGCCCCTCGACGGAGCGGTCGTTGAGACCGAGGTTGAGGATCGTTTCCATCATGCCCGGCATCGAACGGGCAGCGCCGGACCGGACGGAGACGAGAAGCGGATTGCGGTCGTCGCCCAGCTTCTTGCCCGTCGCCTTCTCGAGCTTGCGGAGGTTCTCCCGGACCTGCTGCTCGAGCCCCTTCGGCCAGCGGCGGTCGGAACGGTAGAAGTCGGCGCACGCTTCGGTCGTGATCGTGAAGCCCGCGGGAACCGGCAGGCCGATGCGGGTCATCTCGGCGAGACCGGCACCCTTGCCGCCAAGCAGCTCGCGCTGGTTGCCGCGCCCCTCCGCCTTGCCGCGTCCGAAGAAGTAGACCCACTTCCGCTGGGCAGCGCCGCGTCGCGTTGCCGTCTTGGTCGCCGTGGTCTTGCGGGTGGTCTTCTTCCGTCCCTTGAGTGTCGACTGTCCGCCTCGAGCCATGAGCAGAACCTCCTCAACCGCCGGCGCCGAAGCGCGACGGGCGATGTTCTCGAAACGGGCTGCGTTGCCGCAAACCCGAGTGGATGATCGGCAAGCCCGCGCGAAGCCCGGGCCGATTGCGAATCGAATATGGTAACAGGCCGGCGGTCGAGGCATCGAGGCATCAAGGCAGCGGGGGGAACAGCGATGGCGGGCGTGGTGCATGCGGCATCGACGATCGAGGCTCGGCCGATCCCCGATTGGAGCGGAATCGACCCCCTGTCGGCAGCGGCCCGGTGGGCCCCGAACGCGCCGCTCTTGATGCTGCACTCCGGGCGCCTGTCGCCGGCACGGAGTCGGTGGTCGATCCTGGCCTCGCCGGAGCGCTTCCTGCGGATCGATGCTCCGGGAGCGGGCGGTGACGATCCGAACCCGTCGGCGATACTCGATCGCTTGGACCGCGCCATCGAGGCGACGTCGTTGCGCGGCGGGGCCGCCTCCGACGCCGCGGGGATGGCCGGCCTTCCCTTCGTCGGCGGGTGGATCGGGTCGCTCGGCTACGAGCTTGGCCGCGCGATCGAGCCCGCGGCATCGCTCGGTCGCGACGCTCGTCTTCGCCCGGACGGAACCACTTGGCCGCTCGTCGAGCTGGCCTGGTGCGGCGCGGCCCTGGTCCACGATGCCACGGACGGATCGTGGCGTGCCGTCGGCCGGCCGGAGTCGTTGGCGCGACTCCTCGCTTCGACCGAGCAGCTTGCCCCCGCGACGCATGGCGGCCAACCCGTGCGAACCGATGGATGGCGCCTCGACCGCCTCGAGTCCATCGTGGACGACGCCGGCTTCCGCGCCATGGTCGCGCGAACGGTCGAGTTGATCCGGGCCGGCGACATCTTCCAGGCGAACGTCGCCCGGTTCCTGCACGGCACGCTCGAGGGCCGTGTGCGGGCGTTCGGGCTCGAGGCGCTGCGTGGCGCGTCGCCCTGGTACGGAGGACTGCTGGAGCTTCCCGGCGATCGGACGATCGTCTCGCTCAGTCCAGAGCTCTTCCTCGAAGGCGATCTCCCTGGCGGCGAGGTGTTGACGCGACCGGTGAAGGGCACGCGCCCCGCCTCTGACGACGCGGCCGTGCTGATGGCGTCGGAGAAGGACGCGGCCGAGTTGACGATGATCGTCGACCTGATGCGGAACGACCTGGGCAGGGTGTGCCGCACGGGCACGATCGCGGTGGTCGAGCCGCGCCACGTCGAGTCGCACCCGACGGTTCATCACGGCGTGGCCGGCGTGCGCGGCGTCCTTCGAGCCGGCACGACCCTCGGCCAGCTCGTGGCCGCGACGTTCCCCCCGGGGTCGATCACCGGCGCGCCGAAGATCCGGGCGATGCAGGTGATCGAAGCGCTCGAGCCGACGCCGCGCGGCCCCTATTGCGGCGCGCTTGGCTTCGTGTCCGACCACGGCCGCTTTGCATTCAACGTGTCCATCCGCACGCTGACCGTGGCGCCGCGGGGAGCGTCGAAGGCGGTCACCTATGCCGTCGGCTGCGGCATCGTCGCCGACAGCGATCCCGAGGCGGAGCGGCAGGAGAGCGAGGACAAGGCGGTCGTGGCGCGACGGTTGGTCGGATGGCGTTCGGCGTGAGAGCGAACGGCAGCACGTCGCGTCGATCGCCGGATGGCCCCGATCACTCGGCGCTCGATCACTCGGCGCCCGATCGCCCTTCGCCCCAACGGCGGAACAGGTGGTGCTCCAGTCCGAAGTAGTCGAAGGCCTTGCCGATGGTCTGATCGACGAGGTCCTCGATGCGCTGCGGCTCGTGATAGAAGGCCGGCATGGGCGGCAGGATGAGCGCGCCGAGGTCGGCCGCCCTGGCCATCATCTCGAGGTGGCCCTTGTGGAGCGGCGTCTCGCGCACCACGAGCACCAGCTTGCGCCGTTCCTTGAGACACACGTCGGCCGCGCGGGCGAGAAGGTTGTCGGCGTAGGAATGGACGATGCCCGAGAGGCTCTTGATGCTGCACGGCACGACGATCATGCCGGCGGTGATGAACGAGCCCGACGAAATGGTGGCGGCGAGGTTGTCCGGGCGGTGCACGACGTCGGCCATCGCCTTGACCTCCTCGACGCCGTACCGGGTTTCGATTCGGATGGTCACGTCGGCACCCTCCGAGAGCACGAGGTGCGTCTCGACGTCGGCCGTGCCGCGAAGGTGCATCAGCGTGCGTATGCCGTAGATCACGCCCGACGAACCGCTGAGTCCGACGATGATGCGCCGCTTCATGCGACACACGGTAGGCGGACCGGCCGGGTTCCGCCCGAGCCCGCTCGGCGGCCGCTATTCCGTGCCGTCCGAGGAATCACTCTGCCGGCTCGAACGCGTACCACGCCATTCCGCGAGCCGGCACCTGCACCGGAACGCTCGCGCGGCCGCGGGCATCGATCTCGACCCGGTGCGGCACGCCGTCGGCACCGACCACCGACGCGGCGCCGGCGAGGCCTGAGTAGTAGAGGTCCACTGGGATTCGTCGCTCGATCGCCGCCGACGTCGGGTTGTGGACGATCAGCATCGCCGGCGGATCGATCCTCGGGCCGACATGGATCAGCCAGTCGAGATCCCGGCCGTCCGGTCGGCGCCCGTGGACGATGTCCGACTCGAGGATGGCGCGGTGCGCCTTGAACCACTGCACGCGTTCACGCACCATCTCGCGGGTCCTTGGCGTGTCGAACAGGCGCGGTCCGCGGAAGCACGCCTGGACGCCCGCTCCGAGGAGGTTGTCGAGCCGACGCCGGTAGTGGTCGCGGTGCTCGTCGAGCGGTTCGATCGTCGCGGCGGGGCCCCCGCCGTGGTATTCCATCAAGGGCACGAACATCCATCCCATGCTGGGCGTCTTGGACCACGTCCCGTCGTAGATGTTCTGCCGCTCGACGACCTCCTGCTGTCCGCGCGGCAGCGACCAGTTCGTTTCGCGATACCCCATCGCCGACTTGTTGCTTCCGGCCAGGTAGTACCAGTCGGGCACGTTCAGGTAGATCCCGCGCTCGCGACACCAGCGGTAGAACCCGGCGATCGTGCTCCACTGGGTCCACTGCGCGTCCGCGAGGCCCTCGTGGCCCGGATGCGCGGTCGAGGCGCACACGTCGCCGGGATAGCTGCCGTCGTGCTCCAGGACGTCCAACCCCGTCGCCTCGAACGCGGCCCGCAGCTTGCGAAAGTACGACTCCCCCCAGGCGGAGCCCAGGCAGGGCGAGTTCCCGAAGATGGCGAACCCGCCCGGCTGTCCCGTCGCCGGGTTGATCACGTCGTTTGCCGCGTCGATCGAACGGCTGGCCAGAAGCGAGTAGCCGCCCAGCGCCACGCCCTTGGCGTGCGCATCGTCGGCCAGGTCCCTGAGCTGCGCGAGGTACGTCGGATCCTCGTTCTCGATGTTGAATCCGCTGCCGAACGTCATGATCACCAGCTCGAATCCGACCTCCGCCGCCTGGTCGATGGCGTGCCGCACGGCCTCCGGCGCCGCGGATCCCGCGTGGAAGATCAGGGGATTCTCCTGCACCCACGGCGCGATGGTGCGGTACATCCGGCGCTGCGCCAGCCCGCGACGCTCGCGGTCGGTCGAGTCGTGCAGCAGCTCGACGCAACGCGGCGATTCGAAGGTGGCGCCGGGCGCGAGGGCGACCGCGGGTCCGATCCGCGGTCCGCACTCGAGGAGACACGGCGTGCGGCGCCGGTAGTGCACTTGGGTCGCGTACAGCGGATCGGACTTCCATTCGAATCCGGGACCGCCCATGCCCGACTCCATCGAACCACCGAAGGCGTACTCGGATTCGATGTGGATGGATCGGGGCGAAGCGAGGAAGTTCTCCGGCGCGCCTTCCACCAACGACGCCGGCTCCACCCAGGCGAGGATCTCCGATCGGATCGCGTCGATCGTGATCGACCGGGGGCCGTTGTTCGTCACCGAGATCCACTTGCAGAGCAGCGGGAGGCCGTCGTAGATCTCGTAGTGCACCGTCGCCAAAACTCCTTCGGGGCCGTCGGGCGGCGGCACGAACGCGAGCTCAAGCGACCTCCCTGCCGGCGGCCATGGCGCCTCGACGCTCAGCCAGTGCTCGCGCCGCTTCCACGGAAAGCGGGCGCGGATCGGCCCGCCCCGGTGTTTCGCGAAGACGAACGAACCCGGCACGGCGGTCATCGCCTCGATCCACTCGGGGAGGAGGTAGTTGTGGATCGGCTGACCTTCGAGTCCACCCACGGCGTACTCGTGGCCATCGATCGTAATCGTCGCCTCCGGTCGAACGCTCCGCAGTTCCGCCTGCCCGGTCATGAGGTTGTCGAAGGCGATGGTCGCGGCGTTCGGTGCGAGCCGAATGGTCCTCCGAACGAGGCCGTTGGCCAGCACGACGTCGCGACCGTCCTCCGACGCGCGAATCTCGGCCACGTACCCCGTGGGGTCGATGAGCCAGTCGGCGTCGGCACGGGCGGCAACCCTTGAGGACGCCGCGCCCAGGAGGAGGACGATCCAAGCTGCGGCTCGCGCCCATCGTCGGGGCGTCGTCATCGTGAGGTCTCCATTCGGCTCGCACGCTGGATCGCCATGACGATCAACCGTACCCCATTCTCGCGGCTCCGGACCCGATGCGCATCGTCCGACCTTTGGGGCACGGCATCCGACCGCCAAACGGGGAGCGGTCTACTACTGTTCCTTGGCCGTCCACGCCGACACGTCGAAGAGCGCGATCGCCGTCGGTCCCACCGCTGGCGGCTCGTCGCACGGAGCGACCTCGGGGGCACCCGGTTCGGGGTCCGGTCGCGGCGCGACCGACCACCACGCCAGCGTTCGACCGCCCTCGACGAGACGGAGGCCCGGACGTCCGGTCGCCGGCGGCGGCTGGAGCTCGGCCACCAGCGTTGACGGCTCGCCGATCCTCCACACGTCGATGGTCCCGGATGCCCGCAGCAGGAAGATGGTCTGGCCGCCATCGCTGGTGACATCCAGGACATCGTCCGGCGCGGGGTCGAGCTCGATCAGTTCGCGTGCGTCCAAGTCCCACAGGCGCAACCATCCGTTGGTGTGGTTCCAGGCGACGCGACCCCAGGCGCCGTTCCACCCGCCCGCGGGAAGCCCGTCCAGCGCCTCGAACTGGCGCTCGAACGCGTCCCATCGCAGCGGCGGGTCGTCCATGCCCAGGCCGCCGGAGACAAGCACCTGTGCGGTGCCCTCGACGGGGATCACCGTCACGTGCATCGGGAAGTCGGCCGGCAGGCCCTGGCGACGCGGCATCATGCGCAGCACCTCGTGCGCTCCGCTGCCGAGTTCGAAGAGGTGCACCGCCCCGTCAGGCGTCGTGGCCACGACCGCATCCGCGACGTCGATCGCCGCCAGGTCGAGGAGGTTCCTGACCCAGCGCTCCCGCGCCTCGTTGAACCGGTCATGGAACGGGGTGGCGACCGAGCGCAGCACCGCGCCGGTGGCGAGATCGCGGTCCACGATGGTTTCGCCGTGGTAGCAGAGCACATGCTCACCCGTCACCGGACGGACGATGCTCACGCCTCCGTTCCACTCGTCGAGCTTCACCCGCTTCACGATCGCGCCGGTCGCGGGGTCGATCGTGAGCGTGTCGTACGCCCAACCATCGGTGCCGCGGTAGCCGGTGCCGCCGTAGACGATGGCGCGGGTGGAGGCGGGCCACACCTGGGAGACGGCGGCGTCCACGGTGGTTGACAGCACCGGCGCCACGCGGATCACGTCCGGTCTGGACGGTGGCGCGGGGCGCTTGCCGCCGCGGAGCACCACCTGCATGGCGTCGATCGACGCGTCGCGACGGCGCGCCGTCGCCTGCCAATCGAAGGGCATGTCCAGCACTCGCGCCAGCGTGGAGGCCGCCTCGTCGCAGAACCGCGGGTAGCTCGGGTTGCCGGTCTCGCGGCGGTCGTCGAGACAGTCGGCGAGGATGGCATCGAACCAGGCGGGACGGGTCGGCACAGCGTAGGCGGCGCTCACGGCGACGCGGCACCGATCGACGCCTCCGTTGCCGCCGTCGTGGGCGCCGAGGTACCGCTCCACCTCCGCTTGCGCCGGTTCGGGCCAGTTCCGAATGAGTGCCGCGACAAGGTTGCTGTCGGCGTAAGTGCGCGGGGCGTCGGACTCGAGGAATCCCGCCACGCGGCCGAACACCGCCGCAGAGTGCGACTCGAGGAGCGACGGGGAGAGGCAGGCGAGGAGCTGAGTCGGAACGTCGGTGCGCAGCGCAGCGTCGGCCACTGCGGCCTCGACCGTCGGGTCCTCGAGTCGAGCCATGGCCTCGAGGAGCATCGAGGGCTCGACGCCGTTGCGGTCGAACACGACCCGCCAATGCTCGGGGTCGCCCGCCGTCGGGTCGGAGAGGTCCAGTCCGGCGAGTCGTTGCGCGAGAAGGTTGTTGGTCTCCGTCGGAAAGTAGTAGCCCAGTCGCAAGGCGGCGCCGACCTGGAGGTCGTCGGTTCCGGTGCCGCGGGTCGAGTAGTCGTCGAGGAGCGACTCGAGGAGTCGTGCCGTGGGCTCGGGGGCCGTCCAGACACGGCGCGCCGCCTCGGCAAGCGCCGGCGCGGTGGTCGGACTGTTCACCACCTGGCACGCCGTCGGCTGGTAGCGGATCGCGGCGTACGGCCGGTTCACGATCTGGCCGAGAACGACGAAGCACACGTCGCCGACGGTCACCTCGTGTCGTTTGATCCACGCGTCCATCCCGCCGCTCCCGTCGCCCGACCGGTCGAGCCCTTCCACTTCGGAAACCGCCGCGGACTCCCGTGCGATGGCGCGATTGAACGGGAACTCCGCCGCGTGCCACATGGCCCCGAAGCCTCCCTCGTGGGAGAGGACCAGCTTGGTGGGCGTGGCATCGCCAAGCGCCGCGAGGAGCGCCGGGATCGCCGCGGGCCCGATCTCGACCAGGCGCCGCACCGCCGGCGTGGTGTGGAGCCGATGGTCGATCATCAGGATCCCGCTCGTCATCTGTCCCGTGCCCTCGACCGGCGCGAAGGCGGTGCCGGACATCGTCGGCGAGAATCCGAAGTCGTACGTGTCGATCTCGGCGAGCGCGGCGATGAGCTGGTGCACCTCCGCCTCGACCGCTTCGGGCGTCGGGTGACGCGCCGCATCGAGCGCTATCACGGGCCGGCTCGCCAGCGTCCATGGTGGAATGCGGGCCGCCTCGAGAATCGCGTCGAAGCGGGCCTGCTCGGCCACCGTGAGGGGGAATCCCTTGCCCAGCTTGTCAAGAAGGGTTTGCAACTCCTCCTGCTCCGCGACTTGGCGGGCGGCGGCATCCTGGTCGTCACCGAGCGTCGCCGTCGTTTCAGCGCTTGAACGGTCGGAGGATGCGGCCGTGTCGTCGCCGCTCGGCGAGCAGCCGGCCTGAAGTGTCGATCGAGCAGTCGGAGACCCGATCACGAGAGCGAGCACGGCGAGCATGACCCGGAGTCGTTTCACCGCCAAAGGGTAGACGGCCGGTGTGCCCGTAGAATCCCCGTATGGCTGAGCCGCCGCATCCGCATGACCCCTCTGGCACCCCAGGGAACCCCGGTGAGCCGGAGGAACATGGTTCGGACCGACCTTCTTCCGAGCCCGGGGGTCCGAGCGATGCCGACGACGCGACGGGCTTCCTTCTCGATCCCGCATCTGGCCGCGGCGATGCCAACCCGTGGGCGCTCCCCCAGAGCTTCCCCGCGACGCTCGTGGCCATGTGGCCCGGCGCCGATGCGCCCACCCGCACCGAGGTCGTGGCGGCGCTGCGCGGCGCCTTCGGCGACGGCGTCGAAGTCGTCGACGAACTCGAGTCGCAGACCGACGACATCCTTTGGAATGCGGTGATCCAGATCCCCACGATCGCCTCCCGGATCATCGTGTGGGCCGAAGCCGCGAAACCCGTCTCGGAGACCGGACTCGACGATCCCGCCCTGGCGGACTGCAAGTGGGTGGTCGGGGCCGAGCTCGTCCTGTCGAACGATGCTCCACTGCGCGACTTCTCCAACGCCATCCGTCTGCTGGCTGGACTCGCCGACGACATCCCCGCCGTGTTCGACGCCAACACCGGCCAGTGGCACCTGCGCCAGAGCCTCGAACTCTCGTTCCTCGCGGCGGACGCCGAACCGCCGGACGAGGTGCTGTGGGTCATTCATGCCGTCACCGGCGGCGATCGGCTCGGAGCAGAGACCGTGTGGCTGTACACCGCCGGCCTCTGGCGATGCGGCCGACCGGAACTCGAAATGCTGGAGGTGCCGCGCCGACATGTGGAGTCGGCGGTGGCGATGATCAACGCCGTGGCGGGAATCGCGCTCGAGGAACCGCTGCCTCCGGCCGGTCGGCCCTTCGAGATCGGAAGCGGTCTGTCCGTGGTGCTTCAGCCGTGGCGCGAAGTCGTTCCGTACCTCGAGCGCACCGCGCACGGATCGATGGCCGATCGGGGCCTCCAGCCGGACGGAGAGCAGACGGAGACGCCCGACAATCCGATGGGCGGCGTGCGGGCGGTCATCTGCGGACCGCAGCCGGTCGGCGCCTACAAGCCGATCTGGACGTGGCCGCGCGAGGCGATCGAGCGCATCGAGGGCGATGACGGGACGCTCTACCAGACCCGCAGCGCCACGCGTCGGCAACATCGTCTGGCCCAACGGATGCTCCCGGACTTCGCGGTCGCGATCGCGTCGCTGCTCCACGACGGTGTCGATCTCGAGTCCGACGCCGCTCCCGGCTTCTTCGCCAAGGTCGGCTTCCGTGCCGGCGACGGCGACGATCCGGACCACGAGCACCTTTGGTTCCGGCTCGTCCAACTCGACGGGCCGCGCATGGAGGGACTCCTGCTCAACCCGCCGCAACTGCTCAAGGACATGGCGCCGGGGGAGCGCCGCTGGTTCGACCAGGAGCAGGTGAGCTGGTGGCACGTTGCGGTCGGCGACACCGGGTTCGGGCCCGAGTCCACCGAGGCCATGACCGAAGCGGTGGACGCCTACCGGCGCGAGCACGGAGGTCCTCCGTGAACGACGATCCCGACGACACCGTACCCCTCGTCGCCACCTCGACGGCATTCGAGGCCGAGGCGATCGTGGCGATCCTGAGCGATGCGGGGATCCGCGCGATGGCCGTCGGCACGCACTTCTCGCCGTTGGGCATGGGGCTCGGACTCGGGCTTGGCCGACCGCACCAGCGGGTGACGGTCGAGGTGCGCGAGCGCGAACTCGACGCCGCCCGCCGGCTCCTTCAGCAACGCATGGCCGACTCCGTGGACATCGACTGGGACGCGGTGGACCTCGGCGAGCGCGAGGACAATCTCCCGCTCAACCGGCCCGGTCGATTGCCGTGGCCGGTGCTGGTGGGCTACCTGGTGGCGGTCGTCCTCGTCGGATTCAGCCTGGTGGTGGGCACCCTGCTGAGCCTCCACGCCCTGCGCGGCACGTAGAATCGCAGCGCTCGTCGCCGTCCCGAACCCCCCTTCGAATCCACCCTCCCATGAAGAACCCACGCTCACGCCTCGCGTCCCTGCTCGCCCGAGCCGCCGCGGCCTCGGTCGTCCTCCTCGCCGCCGGATGCTCGTACACCATCGAAGGCAAGGTCGTGCGCGGTCCGTTCCCCGTGATCCAGTACGTTGACGCGAGCGACACCCGCTTGGCGCAGCCGCCGGCCGCGGGCGTCAACGTCACCGTGGTGCGCGACGCGAACAGCCTGGGTGCGACCACCGTGGGCTCCGGAACCTCCGACAGCAGCGGACGGGTCGAGATCCCGCTCTCCGCCGCGGGCGCCGGCCTGACCGACGAGGAATGGCTCATTCGGGTCGTCGGCGGCGGCTTCGGAAGCCAGTCGATGCCGGTGCGCCTGCCTTCCAATCCCGGCCGGAAGATCCTGCTGATCATCATGGCCGCCGGCAAGTCGATCCCCTTCGAACGGAGCGGCTTCGACACGACCATCGACGATGCGTTGCGTCAAGTCGAACAGTTTTCGCGATGACGGAATCGAACGACTGATGCGCCGTCGCTACCACCTCCACCTGGCCGGAGTGCTGTACATCGCTCTCGCCGTGCTGGTGGGGATCGCGGCCGCCAATCGACCGAACAACCTGCTGGTGTGGGTGTTCGGTGTGATGCTCTCGGCGGTGCTGGTGTCGGGCATCGTCTCGGGCGTCATGATGCTCGGGGTGCGCGTCGCCCGGCTCGACCCGCGGCACGGCCGCGTCGGCGAACCGCTCGTCGTGCGCTACGCGATCACCAACCGAAGCTGGCTCATGCCGATCTTCAACCTTCACGTCGCGGAGCAGCCCGATCCCGAGGCCGGCGCCAAGCACGGGAAGGGTCGAGCGGCGCGAATCGCGCCGGCGCCGGAGGCGACGACCGACTGGACCGATCTGCTCGATGCCGCCGACGCCTGGGTGATGCACGCGGGTCCGGGCGAGACCGTTCACGGCGAGGCGGTCATGTGGCCGCGCCGTCGCGGGCCGGTGCGTCTCGACCGGTTGAGGGTCTGGAGCACGTTCCCCTTCGGCCTGATCCGGAAGT
>JAGQOG010000144.1 GCA_020427695.1 Phycisphaerales bacterium | reverse complement strand
GGCCGTGACGAACGTGCAGCGCAATACCGCACGGCCTGGAAGGCCGTGGCACCCTCGTATCGCGCACGACCGGGTGCCACGGCCATCCTGGCCGTGACGAACGTGCAGTGCCTTACCGCACGGCCTGGAAGGCCGTGGCACCCTCGTTTCGCGTGGCACCCTCGTTTCGCGCACGTCGGGTGGCACGGCCATTCTGGCCGTGATCCGGAACGTCATGACCCGTCGCGCGCGAGTTACGCTCCGCACGGTCCCCAGGCACCCAAGAGAACGCCCAGGTCCGCACCGTCCACGGTGCCGTTGCCATCCAGGTCTTCCAGAGGTCCAGCGGTGTTCCATGCCGCCAGAAGCAGACCGAGATCAGCGCCGTCCACGATGCCGTTGTCGTCGAGGTCCGCGATGCATCGTGTGGCCGGAGCAAGGTACGCAATCGAGTTGAGGAGCAGCGTCTCGTTGTTCGAGCCCACCGCCAGGTATCCGTCAACGAACCCGGTCGAGTCGGCGTAGGCCACGACCGCGGCGCTTCCGGGCCCGATCGCGTCCGGAGGGAACACCACCAGGCCGGGAAGTCCGGACTGGTCGATCGTGCCGATGACGATGCCGTCCCGCGGAACGAAGTCGAACCACCCCGACCACCCGACCGTCCAGTTGGCGACGGTGCCGAACGGTCCGCTGGCCAAGGCCGACGCCTCGGGGTCCGCGATGGTGGCGGGCTGGGACCATCCGGACCCCGTGCCGGTCGCATCCAGTCCGACGAAGTCGACCACGCTCTCGTTCGCGGCGTCGGAACCGGCGCCGCCGAAGGAGTCGTTGTCCACGAAGAGGATCGCGGGTCCGCCTTGGGAAACGAAGTCCATGACCGCACTCTGCTCGTCGAGGCTGAGGGGCGTGATCGCGGAGACGCCGCCCTTGGCCGAGAAGAGAACGAGCAGGTCGATCGTCTCGAGGTACTCGGCGGTCAACGTTCCGGTTCCCGAGAACGTCGTGCCGGGAAACGCGGTCGTGATCGAGTCGCGGAACGTGTCCAGCAGGTCCCCGTCCGCGATCGACGCGCCCCCGCCCCGCGTCGCGTCGAATCCGCCGATCACGAGCGCGGCCGGCGTCGGCGGAGTAAAGGCGATCGCGAGAAGCGCGGCGGCACCGATCGTTGAGCTGGATGACATGGGTCCCCCGTTTCCGGCAAGCATCTTGGCGGCTTGCGAGACCCCAGTATGTCGCGCCGAAGCCGAGGATCGAAGCGAATTCCGGCGAAAGGGCCGGCTGGCGGCCGACCGCTCGCGGCGACCTGCGGAATCCCGGCCGACCCGTCTGGCGCACAGGGGTGTCCCGAGCCCTGCTCCGCCGGCACATCTCTTGCGGTCACGAAAGGAGAACCACCATGACCACGAGAACACGATTCGGTGCGGTATTGGCGGCGGTTGTCGGCGGTTGTGTCGTCGCTGCGTCGGCCGTGCCGCAGGCACCGGAAGGACCGCGTCCTCCCCGACAGGTCCAGCGCGGCCAAGACGCGCCGCGAGCGCAGCGCGGGGAGCGTGCCGGCATCCGCGCCCTTGTGCGGCAGGAACTCGCCCAGATGCTTCGCGAGCGCGGGATCGATCCGAAGGAGCTCCGGCAGGAGATCGTGCAGCGCCTGCGCGAGCGCGGCGTGGAGCCGCAGCAGCTCCGGCAGCGGATTCGCGAAGGCGTGCGCAGCGGGCGAATCGATCCGCAGAGGCTTCGACAGCGCATCGCCGATCGACTGCGCGAGAAGGGCGTCGATCCCAAGGAGCTGAAGGCGCGGGTGCAGGAGCGATTGCGCGATCGCGATGTGGATCGACCGGATGCTCCGCGGGGGATGCGCGACGGTCGCGGCCAGCGCAACGGGCGGGGACGCTAACCGGGTGCGGTGGGTGCCACGGCCATCTTGGCCGTGTGGAGCGCGTCGGTCCCTGCGCGCACGGCCTGGAAGGCCGTGGCACCCGAAGCACGCCCGTTGATCCTTCGATCCCTCCCTTGCTCTACTCCACCGTCACGCTCTTCGCGAGGTTCCGCGGCTTGTCCACGTCCTTGCCGCGCATGACCGCGGCGTGGTAGGCGAGGAGCTGCAGAGGCACGACCGTCACCATCGGCTGGAGCGGTTCGGGAACGTCCGGAACGAAGAAGACCTCTTCGCAATGCCGGCGGATGTCGTCGTCGCCCTCCGTGGCCACGGCGATGATGTGCCCGCCGCGCGAACGAACCTCCTCGATGTTCGACAGCACCTTCTCGTACTGGCTGTTGCGCGTCGCGACGAACACCACCGGCATGCCGTTGTCGATCAGGGCGATCGGCCCGTGCTTCATCTCCGCGGCGGGCATGCCCTCCGCGTGGATGTAGGAGATCTCCTTGAGCTTCAAGGCGCCTTCGAGGGCCACGGGGTAGTTGTATCCACGGCCGAGGAAGAGCCAGTTCTCACGGTCGATGTAGCGGCTGGCCGCGTCCTTGATGTGGTCGCTGTTCTCCAGCACCTGCTCGACGCAGTCGGGAATGCGTTGGAGTCCCTGGAGGAGGTCGCCCACGCGCTCCGCGGACAGGATCCGTCGCCGCCCGACGTAGAGCGCCAGCAGGGTGGACACCATCACCTGGCCGAGGAACGCCTTGGTGGATGCCACGCCGATCTCCGGTCCCACGCGGAGGTAGACGCCTGCATCGGTTTCGCGCGAGATGGTCGAGCCGACCACGTTCACCAGGCCCAGGGCCAGGGCCCCGCGCTGCTTCGCCTCCTGCAGCGCCGCCAGCGTGTCCGCCGTCTCGCCCGACTGGCTGATGGCGATGATCACCGTGCCGTCCTCGACGATCGGATTCCGGTAGCGGAATTCGCTGGCGAAATCGACCTCCGTGGAGACCCGGGCGAGGTCCTCGAAGAGGTACTCCGCGACCATGGCCGCATGCAGGGCGGTACCCTGACCAACGAAGCAGACGCGGCGTGCCCGCGCAAGGTCGCGGGCGAACTGGGCGATGCCGCCCAGAACCACCTGGCCCGCACGGGGATCGACGCGCCCCTGCATGCTGCGCCGCAGCGCCTCGGGCTGCTCGTAGATCTCCTTGAGCATGTAGTGGGGGTAGTTCCCCAACTCGATCTGTCCCAGGTCGAACTCGAGCTCGCGAATCTCCGGCGTGAGCTCCACGTTGTCGATCGTCGCCGTCCGGAAGCTGTCGCGGGTCAGTCGCGCAACCGTGTAGTCCTCGAGGGTGAACGCTTGGGTCGTGTGGGCGACGATGGCGCTGGAGTCGCTGGCGACGATGTACTCGCCGTTGCCGACCCCCACCATGAGCGGCGAGCCCTTGCGGGCCACCACGAGGACGTCCGGCTCCTCCTCGCACATGACCGCGATCGCGTACGCCCCGGTGACCTCGCGCAGTGCGGCCTGAACCGCCCGCTCCAGGTTTCCGCGGTACAGCTCGCCGATCAGGTGCGCCAGGACTTCCGTGTCGGTGTCCGAGGTGAAGACGTGCCCCTTCTCGAGGAGGTAGCGCCTCAAGACGTTGTAGTTCTCGATGATGCCGTTGTGGATCAGGGCGATGCCGTGCCCGTGCTTGGCGTCGTCCCGATGCGGGTGGGCGTTGCGCTCCGACACCTCGCCGTGGGTGGCCCACCGGGTGTGGGCGATGCCCATGCTGCCGTCGAAGCCTCCCTCGTGGGCGAGCAACTCCTCGAGCACCCGCACGCGTCCGACGGCCCGGGCCACCTCGAGCTTGCCGTTCAGCACCGCCAAGCCGGCGGAGTCGTATCCTCGATACTCGAGCCGTTTCAGACCCTCGAGGAGGATTGGCTTGGCTTCCCGGCGACCGATGTACGCGACGATTCCACACATGATCGAGGCCCTCTCTCCGCCGGTCATCGGCCGACCGCGATCCTACGCTGCAGGGGATTGGCAGGATCGGACGGGGAACGAAGTTCGGTGGTGGTCCGGAAACGAGTCCGACGGGTGGCGGCCCTGCGGACGATCGCGGCCCCGCGGACGTCATACGCTGTAACGGTACGCAACCGACCTGAAAACCCGTCTTGACCCGCTCCACCTCCGATCTCTGGTCCGACGCCCGCGCCGAACGGGTCCGCGCCGCCGAGCCCTTGGCGGTTCGGATGCGGCCTCGCACCTTGGACGAGATCGCCGGACAGCGGCATCTGGTCGGGCCCGGGTCACTCCTGCGGCGGATGCTGGAGGCCGACCGGGTCACGTCGATCATCCTGCACGGACCGCCCGGCACGGGAAAGACCTCGCTGGCGGAGGTGATCGCACTTCACACCCAGGCGCACGTCGAGCGCGGCAACGCCGCCCAGATCGGTGTCGCCCGGATCCGCGAGGTCATCGAGGGTGCGGAGCGCCGTCTCGGCGAGTCCGGACGCCGGACGATCCTCTTTCTGGACGAGATCCACCGCTTCTCGCGCAGCCAGCAGGACGTGTTGCTGGGCGATGTCGAACGCGGCTTGCTGATCCTGATCGGCGCCACCACCGAGAATCCCTACTTCGCCGTCAACAGCGCCCTGGTGAGCCGATCGACCGTTCTCCGGCTCGAGCCGCTCACCGAGGAAGACGTGTCGGCGCTGGTGCGGCGGGCCATCGCCGATGCGCGCGGCCTGGGCGGTCTCCCGCTTCAGGTCGCCGACGAGGCGATCGCCCATTGGGCCAGGATCTCCGACGGCGATGCCCGACGCGCCCTCAACGCCCTCGAGGTCGCGGCGCTGTCGCTCGATGCCGAGCGTCGGCGAGCGGGTGGCGACGGTCCGTTGGCGATCGACGTGGCGGTGGCCGAGGAGTCGATCCAGCGCAAGGCGCTGGTGTACGACGGCACCGGCGACGAGCACTACGACTTGGCGAGCGCCTTCATCAAGTCGATGCGGGGCAGCGATCCCGACGCCGCGGTCTACTGGCTCGCACGGATGCTCGAGGCGGGCGAGGACCCGCGGTTCGTCGCCCGTCGCATCGCGATCCTGGCCAGCGAGGACATCGGCAACGCCGATCCCCGCGCCATCATGGTGGCGGCCGCGGCGTGGGAGATTGCCGAGCGGATCGGCATGCCGGAGTGTCAGCTCACGCTCGGGCAAGCCGCCATCTACATGGCCACTGCGCCGAAGTCGAACGCCTCGGCCCAGGCCATCTGGGCAGCGATGGCGGATGTGCGCGAAGGCCGCACCGTTCCGGTGCCGGTCTTCATCCGCGATCAGACCAACCGTCGGTTCCTCGAGCGGGAGGTCCAGCAGGGTCTGCGGGCGGCAGCGGAAAAGTACCAATCGCCGCACCAGTCGGCCGATGGAAGGGACCAGCAGGACTACCTCGGCGTGGATCGAACGTACTACGAGCCGACGGACCGTGGTCACGAGGGCCGGCTCGCGGAAGATGTGCTTCGGCGCCGCGACGAGCGGCGGTCGGGTCCCGCTTCCGAGCGTTGAACGCCCGTCGGCCCGTCGAGCACCGAGCGGCGTGGCTCATCACCAGTCGCGATCATGCCCCGCATCATGACCGAACCCCAGCCCGCGTCCGCCAGCTCCGAGCTCGCATCCCGCAAGGCGGCGCTGCGCCGTCTGGTGCGCGACCGGCTGCGAGCCATGACAGCGGAGGATCGGGTGGCGGGTTCGGCGCGGATCTGCGAACGACTCCAGGCACGCCCACGTCTGGCGGCCGCACGGCGGCTGATGGCGTACATGCCCCTGCCGAGCGAAGTGAATGTGGAGCCCGTGGCCCTCTGGTGCCTCGCACGGGGAGTCGAGCTCTGCATGCCGTGGATCGACGCCGATCGGAGGGAGATCGTGTGCGTGGCGGTTTCGTCTCTCTCGGACGAAGTGTTCGCCATCGAGGCGCTGGGCATCCGTGCGCCCCGGGGAGGCAAGGTGCTGCCGCCGTCGCAACTCGACGCGGTCGTCGTGCCGGGCCTGGCGTTCGATGCCGAGGGCCGGCGCCTGGGTCGGGGCGGCGGCTACTACGATCGGCTCTTGGGGCAGATGCGGCCGGACGCGGAGGTGGTCGCCGTGGCCTTCGCCTGCCAGTTGGTGGACGAAGTGCCGGCGGGGCCGCTCGATCGAACCGTGCCCGCTGTGGTGACGGACGCCGACGCGTTCTACACTCAGACCCCGCCACTTCCATCGGTTCGGACGCCGGTTGAACCACCGGAAAAGCGAGGACCGTGAGCACCCGAGCCGATGCGGTCGGGCCAGCGCCGCCCGCACGGATCCGTGGGCGAACGAACCGCAAGGAGATACGCGATGGTGTTGACCAGTCAGACCCCCCGCCCGATGAATCGCCATCGGTTCATGAGCCGCCGGCGCCGCGCCCGCCGCGGCCCGACGCTGTTCATCGTGGCGGCGATCGCCGTCACCGCCGGCGTGCTCTGGCTGGTCTACGGATGGCCGCTGGGTGGCAGCACGGATCCGAACGCCTCCGCGGGCCCGGCGCCGGTGGTCGAGGATCAGCTGGCGCGCGGCGATGCGATCGTTGGCGGAACGTCGGCGCCGACGGACGCGGCCGGAACACCCTCGGGTGGCAACCCGCCGGCGGCGACCGCTGCGGGAGACGATCCTCGCCGCGCGTCGCCCTCTGCCGGATCCCCCACGGTCACGATGGGCGAGCAGCCGTCGTCGACCACGCGCGACACCGTCAGTGCGATCGCCAGCATCGTGAGCAACGTGACGCAGCCCGCCGAGCCCGTGCCGGCGGCGGACCCGGCCGAAGTGGTCCGTGGCTCGGCATCGGCGCCGACCCGGAGCGGCACCAGTCGGAATCTGGATGATCTGGCACGGGGTCTCGCCCTCACCGAGACCGATGCGGTTCAGGCCCGGCGGGTCCTGACGCCCATCGTGGACGATCGGAGCGCCCCG
>JAGQOG010000143.1 GCA_020427695.1 Phycisphaerales bacterium | reverse complement strand
GACCGCCGGTCGCGGCGGCGCGGTAGTGTGCGCGCAAGGTGCCCTCTGAGGCGCCACTCCCACGGCCTTCCCAGGTGGCTGATACCTGATCCCTGATACCTGATACCCACGAACGTTCGAGCGCGCCCGCGCCGTCCCACGTTCCCGTCCCTCACCCGATCCCGCATGCACTTCCTCGGCCTCGACATCGGCACCTCGTCCACGAAGGCGCTCGTCTGCGACGAGCTGGGGCGTATCGTGGCCGATGCGTCGGTGCCTCACCCGATCGCCCAGCCGCAGTCGGGATGGTCGGAGCAGGATCCGGCGGACTGGTGGCGCTCGACCGTGCAGGCGATCCGCACCGTCCTTCAGATGCCGGCGGTTCGCACGGAGGAGATCGTGTCCGTTGGTCTCAGTGGCCAGATGCACGGCTCGGTGCTCCTGGGTGCGGACGCGGCGCCAAGCGGTGGGCGGTCGGATGTCCTGCGTCCCGCCATACTGTGGAACGATCAGCGCACCGCGGGGCAGTGCGCGGCGATCGAGTCGGCGCTGGGCGGTCGAAGCGCGATGGTCGAGGCGGTTGCGAACGCGGCCCTGCCGGGGTTCACGCTGCCGAAACTCCTCTGGGTGCGGGAGCACGAACCCGACGTGTGGAACCGAACGCGGACCGTCCTCCTTCCGAAGGACTTCATCGGCTTCCGGCTCACCGGCGTTCTCGCCACCGATGTCGGCGACGCGTCGGGCACGCTGCTCTTCGACGTGGATCGCCGGGAGTGGTCGCCGCCCATGCTGGACCGCTTCGGCATCGATGCGGACCTGCTGCCGCCGGTCTTCGAGTCGGCGCGGCGCATCGGCACGGTGTCGCCGTGGGCCGCGGAGCAGACGGGCTTGCGCGCTGCCATACCGGTGGCGGCGGGCAGCGGTGACAACATGACCGCCGCGGTCGGCGCCGGCGTGGCGGCACCGGGGCTTGTCCTCGGCGTGCTCGGCACAAGCGGGGTGATCTACGCCCATGTGAACCAGCCGCGCAAGGACCTCGCCGACCCGAACGCGCCGGGACGACTGCATACGATGGCGGCGGCGACGGGACCGGCCGGCTGGTGCGTCACTGGATGCATGCTGTCGGCGGCGGGGGCGCTCGACTGGTGCCGGCGCGCCATCGCGCCGACGTCGTCGTTCGACGAGCTCCTCGGCGAGGCGGAGGCGGCGCCACCGGGATGCGAGGGCCTCGTCTTCCTTCCGTACCTCACGGGCGAACGGTGTCCCTATCCCGATCCCGTGGCCCGGGGCGGATGGATCGGACTGACCAGCCGACACACGCGCGGCCACCTGGTGCGGGCGGTCGTCGAAGGCGTCACCTTCGGCATGGCCCAGATCCTCGACCTCGCCCGGAGCCTCGGCATCGCCGTCGATGCGGTGCGGGTCAACGGTGGCGGAAATCGATCGGCGTTCTGGCGACAGCTCCAAGCGGATGTCTACCGCTGCCCGATCGAAACCACGACCACCGAAGATGGCGGCAGTGCATTGGGCGCGGCCATCCTGGGGGCCGTGGCCGTCGGCGCGTTCCCGAGCGTTGCCGCCGCCTGCCAACACATGATCGCCACCAACGACGCCATGGCGGCGGAAGACTCGCCCGATCCTCGGCTTCGGCGGGCTGCCGAGGTGTACCGGTCGCTCTATGCGGAGCTCGCACCGAGCTTTCCGTCGCTCGCGGCAATCAGCTAGCAGTCCGCCGTCGACCCGCACCGCCCAGCGGCGACTGTCCGCGCGGTACTGTGCGCCGATGCTTCCCGATCTCCGCTCCCAGGCCGCGCGCCGAACGCCCGCAGAAACCCTGGCGCACCTGCAGTCCTTTGCCCTCGACCTGCGGTTCTCCGCCGGCATCTGGTACTTCTCGCCGGCGGCAAGCCGCTTTCACGACAAGTACGGTCCCGACCGTTCGATCGAGGAGCGGCTCGAGATCGCGGCGACCCTGGCGCCTCACGGGCTGGGCGGACTCGAGGCGCACTACCCCAACGAGATCAACGAGGGCAACGCCGACCTCTGGCGGAGCTTCTGCCAGGACACCGGCATCCGCCTGATCACCGTGATTCCGTTGCTCTTCTACGACCGCGCGTTCGAGTTCGGCTCCCTCTCCAACCCCGACGAGCGGGTGCGCCGCACGGCGATCGAGCGAACCATGGCGGCCTTTGCCCTCAACCGCGAACTCGACACGGAGTTCGCGGTGGTCTGGCCGGGAATCGACGGCTACGAGAACGGGTTCGGCATGGACTTCGCCGACGCCCGGCACCGCTTCGCCGAGGGACTCGCGGAGGCGATCGACGAGGTGCCCGGCGTACGGGTGGCGTTCGAGCCCAAGCCGTACGAGCCGCGGGGCCGGATCCTGTTCGGCACCACGCCCGAAGGGGTGCTGCTGGGGCGCATGGTGGAGTCGATGCTCGGTCATGCCGAGAACCGTCGGCTATTGGGCGAGGGTCACGCCCTCTGCTGCATGAATCCCGAGGTGGGCCACGTGCTCATGGGCTACGAGGATCTCGCCTATGCGTTCAGTTGGCCGCTCAGCGAGGCCCGCCTTGCCCACACGCATTGGAACAGCCAACCGCTCGGCAACTACGACCAGGACCTCGGCATCGGCACGATTTCGCCCGAGCTCGTCGAGGGTCTGCTCTACACGTTGAAGCTGCACGGCTACCGCGGCTGGTTCGGCATCGACATCAATCCCGAGCGCACGCCGGTGGACGTGGCGATTCGCAACAGCATGGACGCGTTGCGGGCCGCGAACGACCGGATCGAGTCGCTGGATCACGAGTCGATCATGGTGGCGCATGCGCAACCCGAACGGTGTCGCGGATGGCTGGAGGGCTATCTCACGCGGGCGCGGGCGAGCCGACCCGATCGGCTTCCGCCTTGGCCGCGTCTCGCGCCCCGCGGCCCGGCGTAGAGCGAGCTCGGATCGCCGGCGCGACCGGACGCCGGCGCGAATCGATACGGCACCCGCATCTGCCGTCGTGCAGGCCTACAATATCGGTCCTGCGGTGCAGCAGGGACCTCCCGTTCGCCGTGCGAACGGTGACCTTTCCGCGCGACGCTTCGCGCGGGTTTCCACGCCTACGACCAGGAGACCGAGACATGAGACGTGCGTTTGCCACCATCCTCCTCGCCGCGATCGGCGCCGCCGGTCTCGGCCTCGCCGGATGCGAGACCGCGCCCAAGACGCAGCCGGAGCGCCAGGTGCTGATCGACAAGTCCGGCCAGACGATCACCGAGTTCCGTTCGCTCGATCCGAGCATGCAGTCGTGGTTCGACAGCTCGCACGGCTACGCCGTGTTCCCCGCGGTGGGCTCCGGTGCCTTCATCGTCGGCGGTTCGTTCGGCCGCGGCGTCGTCTACGAGCGCGGTGTGGCCATCGGTTTCGCCGACATCAAGCAGGGATCGGTCGGCCTCCAGGCGGGCGGCCAAGGCTACAGCGAGATCATCTTCTTCCAGACGAAGGAGATCTTCGACAGCTTCAAGTCAGGCACGTTCTCGTTCTCGGCGGATGCGACCGCCGTCGCGGCCAGCGCCGGTGCGGCCGGACAGACCACGTTCAAGAACGGCGTCGCCGTCCCCGTCGAAGTCGCCGAAGACCGGCTGGAATCCGTAGCGCGCCTGTGGCAGGGCCATGCCGCAGGCGCTCGTGCGCTCGACGAACGCGCCGCGTCCGTCGTTCACGAAGAACGCGTCGGCCTGGGCGGGGAGGCCCTGGGGTCCGCAGGGCACCTCGCAGCCCAGCCACGTGCAGGGATGGCCGGAGAGCATGGGCAGCGAGAGGTCGTGGGCGTGGTAGCGCGCGACGTAGAGGT
>JAGQOG010000142.1 GCA_020427695.1 Phycisphaerales bacterium | reverse complement strand
AAAAAAAAAAGGGAAGCGGCTACACCGTCGCGCGGACCGTCAGCGCGTCTTCCTTCAGATCGAGGTCGACGTTCTCCTTCTTCACTCCGGGCAGTTCCACCTCGATGCGGTAGGCACCCTCGAGCTCGATCACGTCGGCCGCGGGGCGATACGTCGCTTCGGTGTGCTCCAGGTTCTCGGTGCGCTCGGGCGCGCAGGTCACACAGGTCGTCACCGTCTTTCTCCTTCTCTGGTTTCTCGAGTGCGCGGCGCCGGGGCCGGATGCGCCCGGCGCCGCGGCAAGCTTGCTAGCCCTGGACTTCGATCTTGCGCGGCAGCGCGGCCGCGGCCTTCGGCAGCCTCACGCGGAGCACGCCGTGGTCGAGCTTCGCCTCGACCTTCGAGTCGTCCAGATCCACCGGGAAGCGAAGCACGCGCGAGAACTCGCCGACGTACCGCTCGCGGTGATAGACCTTCGCGTTCTCCTCCGTCTTCTCCTCGCGGCGACCCGAGATCCGCAGCTCGTTGCCGAGCACGGTGATCTCGATGTCCTTCTCCTGGAAGCCCGCCAGCTCCGCCTCGACGTGGTAGGCGTGATCGTCTTCCCACGCGTTCACGGCCGGGTACTTCGAGGTGCCGGACCAGGCGGCCGGCGCCCACGTCGGGAAGTCCTCGAAGACGTCCCGGAACAGACGATCGATGTCCAGGCTGCTGCTCCGCGGCACGAGGCCGGCATCACGACGAACCAACATGTCTCATCCCTCCTTCGAGATAGCCCGGGTCGGGGGGGCCGACCCGCGGTGATGCCGCTTCTCAAAGCAGGGTGCGTGCCAGCGTCGAGCCGACATCTCGAACTCACGCCGATTCAATCACTTGCGGGATTCGACGAAGGCCGCGCAGCGACGGGGGCCTCGCGAGGCCTGTCAATCTGGCGCAATCCACCGCCATGCGCGACACACGTCGTGCCATTGTGGCAGATTTGGCCGTCCTCGAACGAAATCGCGCGGATCCGGTCGCCCGCAATCCGCCGTTCGCCCCGATCCGGTATAATCCCGGAATCCCGTCGCCACCCTGATTTCGAACCCCCGCATCCGGGAGCTCCCCGAACATGGAATTGTTGCAGATTCTCGCCCGGCGGCTTCGTCCGGCGAGCACCTCGCTCGCCGTCCTCCTTCTCGTCCCCACGCTGGCCGGCGCCGCGCCGACGTTCCGGGAGATCGCCGCCACGGGATCCGTGTCGGACCGGTATCCCGAGTCGACCCGCTTCTTCTCGCTCTCTCTCGAGGACATGCGGCAGATCCTCGCCGACGCTCCGTACGAGAATCTCGCGAATCCCCCCGCGGGACTCGTGGTCGCGCTCCCGCTCCCGGGCGGCAGCTCCCAGGACTTCGAGATCTGGGAGACCTCGGTGATGCATCCCGAACTCGCGGCCCGCTATCCGGAGATCAAGACCTACACCGGTCGCGGCATCGACGACCGGACGGCGACCGTGCGCCTGGACGCCACCCCGCTCGGCTTCCACGCCATGGTGCTCCGCGCCGGCCCGAGCGTGTTCATCGATCCGGTGAACGACGACGTCTCGTTCTACGCGAGCCACTACAAGCGCAGCGCCGCCATGGCCGACGTGGACGGTGAGCCGTTCGAATGCCATTTCGTGACGGACGAGGCGATGGAGACCGAGATCAACCGCCTCGTGGAAGAGCGCGCCGCGAATCCCACGCCGCGCGGAACGGGCCAGGAGCTCCGCACCTACCGCCTCGCCCTCGCGTGCACGGGCGAGTACGCCGCCCGGTTCGGCGGCACCGTCCCCGGCGCCCTGGCGGCGATGAACATCTCCGTGAATCGCGTGACCGGCGTGTACGAGCGCGACGTGTCGGTCCGCATGGAGCTGATCGCGAACAACGACCAGATCGTGTACACGAACGGCGCCACCGATCCGTACACGAACAACAACGGCGGCGCGATGCTGTCCCAGAACCAGTCCACGCTGGATTCCGTGATCGGGGCCGCGAACTACGACATCGGCCACGTGTTCAGCACCGGCGGCGGCGGCATCGCGCAGCTCGGAGTGCCGTGCCGCAACGGTTCGAAGGCCCGCGGCGTGACCGGGCTCAACAACCCGCAGGGCGACACGTTCGACATCGACTACGTGGCGCACGAGATGGGTCATCAGTTCGGCGCGACGCACACGTTCAACAGCGTGACCGGCAGCTGCGGGGGCGGCAATCGCACCGGTTCCACCGCCTACGAGCCGGGCTCGGGCGTCACGATCATGGGCTACGCGGGAATCTGCGGGGCCGACGACATCGCGAGCCACAGCATCGACGAGTTCCACGGCGGCAGCCTGAACCAGATCGTGGCCTACACGCAGTCGAGCTTCGGCAACAACTGCCCGGTGATCACGGCCACGAGCAACACGCCGCCGGTGGTGACCGCGGGCAACGTCGGCTTCACGATTCCGGTGTCCACGCCGTTCATCCTGGACGGACTCGCCGTCGACGCGGAGGGCGACTCCCTCTCCTACAACTGGGAGGAGATGGACCTCGGCCCCGCCGGCTCGCCGAACAGCCCGTCCGGCAACGCGCCTATCTTCCGCAACTTCTCGTCCAAGGATCGGACCTTCCGGACCTTCCCGCGCAACGTGGACATCCGCGACGGCGTGGGCATCATCGGCGAGCTCCTGCCGACGTATACACGCAACCTGACCTTCCGCCTGACCGTGCGGGACAACGTCGGCGGCGTGGGCTTCGACCAGACGTCGGTGGCGGTGTCCAGCCTCGCCGGGCCGTTCGAGGTCACGTCGGTCGACGCCACTCCGTGGTCCGCGGGACAGACGAAGCTCATCACCTGGGACGTGGCCGGTACCGACCTGGCTCCGATCAACTGCCCCACGGTGGACATCCTCCTGTCCGAGAACGACGGTCAAGACTTCACGACCGTGCTCCTCGCCGGCACCCCGAACGACGGCAGCGAGATGATCGTGGTGCCGAACGTCTCGACCCTGGAGGCCCGCGTCCAGATCGAAGCCTCGAACAACATCTTCTTCAACATGAACGACACGGCGTTCGAGATCATGGGCGGCGGCACCGGCGTGGACGTGGCCGCCGTCGACGATCTGCGGCTCCGCGTGCAGCCGAACCCGTTCGTCGGTCGGACGTCGGTGAGCTTCTCGATGCATCAGGCCGGCGACGTGAAGGTCGCCGTGTACGATGCGGCGGGACGTCTCGTGACCACGCTGCTCGACGGTCGCCGCGATGTCGGCGCGCACGTCCTGCAGTGGAACGGTCGCGACGCGGCCGGCACGGCGGCGGCGGCCGGTGTGTACTTCGTGCGGCTCACGACGGCCGAGGGCGTACAGACGACGCGGACGTTGCTGCTCAAGTAGCTTCCGACTCGACGGAAAAGCGAAGGGG
>JAGQOG010000141.1 GCA_020427695.1 Phycisphaerales bacterium | reverse complement strand
GTACTCGTGGTAGTCGTGCTTGGCGTAGAGGCTCTTGACCACGGGCTCGAGGCGCACGGCGAGTTCGGGGTCGATGGCGAAGACCTCGTGGGCGAGCGCCTTGAAGATGCCGCCCGCGAGTCCCTCGGCCAGCTTGATCATGACGTTGCCGACCACGCCGTCGGTGATGACCACATCGGCGCCGCCATCGAACACCGACCGACCCTCGATGTAGCCGATGAAGTTCATCCCCTCGGCGGAACGCAGAAGATCGCGGGCCTCCTTCATGTCGGAGGTTCCCTTCTGCTCCTCGCCGCCGACGTTCATAAGGGCCACACGGGGACGCTCGATGCCCAGAATGCGACGCGAGTAGACGTCGCCCATGACGCCGTACTGCGCCAAGTGGTGCGGCTTCGGCTCGATGTTCGCACCGACATCGATCAGGACCACCGGTCCGGAGAAGGTCGGCACCGTCACCGCGATGCCCGGGCGATGCACGTTCGGCAGTCGCCGCATGTGCATCTGCGCCGCCGAGACGCAGGCGCCGGTGTTGCCGGCCGAGATAACGGCATCCAAGCGGTCCTTGGCCTTGGGCGAGGCCATCTGGTACATCACGACGATCGAGCTGCCCTTGCGGTTGCGCACGGCTTCGACCGGCGAGTCGTCCATGCCGATGACCTCGGTCGTGGCGACGATCTCGACGCGGGAATCGTGGATCCCGCGCTCCGCCATCCCCTCCTCAATCACCCTTCGATCGCCAACCAGCACGAGCCGGTCGTCGGCGGCGAGGCCGTCCAACGCCGCGAGACCTCCCTTGAGAATCTCGTCGGGAGCGTGATCGCCGCCCATCACATCGAGGCCGATGCGCATGGTCAGTCGTTCTGCTGGCTGGCCCTGATCTGGAGTCCCGGCCGGACATACCCGCAGCTCGGGCACGCGTGGTGCGGACGCTTGGCGGCGCCGCAGTTGGGACACAGCACAGCGTGGTCGGCGCGGATCGCGTGATGCGCCCGCCGACGACGCGAGCGGCCCGGGGAGGTTCTGAATGTTGGCTGCATGGGACGTTCTCTTTCCGCGATCGTCTTCCGGACCTCTTCGGGGTCCAATCGTCGAGAGCGGGACGGTCGGTGCGGCAGGGCGGAAACGACGCGGCGGCGGGCCGTACAGCCCCGCCCGCGAAGTCCAGAACCGGGGACGAACGTCCCCAGCCTCCGACGACCCGCCACGGGCGAATCGGAGAATGTAGGGTTGGGCGGGGGGAGTGTCAATGGCGACAAGGGCGTCCCAGAGGGTCCAGGCCGGCCAACGGATCCGGGCAAGTGGGGGGACCCGATCGGGTATCCGACCGGGACATGGGTGTCCAACCGGGACCTGGGTGTCCGTTCCTGGCCTTCCGTCGTTCGGAGTATTTCCGTTCCTGGTCTTCCTTCGTTCGGAGTGCATGGCCGTTGCGCGGACTCGGCCGTTGCGGACGGCTTCCTGGCTTGGAAGTGCATGGCCGTTTCGCGCGCTGGCCTGAGAAGTGCATGGCCGTCTCGTGGCTTCGACGTGCATGGCCGTTGCCGGCCCCCGCCGTTGCCGGCCCCCCGGCCCCCCTCCGACGTGCATGGCCGTTGCCGGCCCCGCGGCCCCGCGTGGCCCTGCTGGCCTGAGAAGTGCATGGCCGTCTCGTGGCTTCTGGCCGTCTCGTGGCTTCTCCGACGTGCATGGCCGTTGCCGGCCCCGGCC
>JAGQOG010000140.1 GCA_020427695.1 Phycisphaerales bacterium | reverse complement strand
GCTCCAGGCCGCGTTCGATGTCCACGAGATCAGCGATCCGTCCGACGCCGTCCGGCAGGCGGGAACCGAGACGCCCATGGTGGCGGTCCTTTCGGCCGCCCGCGTGGCGGCCCTGGCCAGTGCGCTCCCGCGGGCGTCGGCCTTGGCCGACGCGGTGGCGGCGGGGGTGGGGCTGGTGGACGAGACGGGCGAGATCCTCTGGATGAACCAGACGCTGGCGGCCCACGACCCCGAGACCATGCGACGGTACGCGGACGGTTGCGTCCAAGCCCTCCGCGAGTTCAACGCCGCGCGAGGCAGCGATGCGGTGGGGGCCCCGTCGGTGCGGCGGCTCGTCTACCAGTTGGGGACGATCTGGTACGAGCAGGCGGTGGCGGCCGTTGTGCCCGATGGGGGTGCGGAGCGCGTCCGCCAGGTGATCGGACTGCTTTGGGACGGTACCGCGGCGCGACGGCTCCAGGACCGGGTCGAAGCGGTCGACGCGGCTGGCGAGGAGCTCCTGCGCATCGACGCCGATGCCATCGTGTCCATGAACATGGCCGAGCGGTTGCGCATGCTCGAGCGGCGCATCGTGCAGATCATGCACGAGGTGCTGCACTACGAGGCGTTCGAGGTCCGTCTGCTCGACCGTTCGACGGGGAAGCTCGAGCTGGTGATGACGGTGGGCATCCGCCCGCTCCGGATTGGCGTATCCCTCTTCGCCTCCGCCCAAGGGAACGGCGTGACGGGCATCGTCGCCACGACGGGACGAAGCTACATCTGCCGCGACGCCCGCAGCGATCCGAACTACGCGGAAGGACTGGAGAACGCCGCCAGTGCCCTGACGGTGCCGCTGCTGCTCCACGATCGTGTCGTGGGGACGCTCAACATCGAGTCCACGGTTCCAAGCCGCTTTGACGACGAGGACCGGTTGTTGGCCGAGCTCTTCGGCCGATACGTGGCGATGGCCCTGAACATTCTCGATCTGCTCGTTCGCGAGCGCACCAGCACCAACGAACAGGTGTCGAGTGCGGTGGTGCGGGAACTCCGGCAGCCGATGGACGAGATCGCGACCCTTGCGACGCAGTTGCGCGATCGGGTGGCCGCCGACGGCGCGGCGGCGGGTCTGGTCGATCGGATCGGGGACGCCCTGGCGGCGATGCGTGCCCGTCTGGCCACGTGCACGGCCGGCCCGCGCACCGTACTCGGTGCCGACGAGATGCTCGCGGCGGCGTCCGGACCGCCCATGCTCCAAGGACGTCGCATCGTCGTCGCCGACGACGAACCCGCGATCCGCCAGACGATCCGTGCCGTCCTGGTTCAGCGCGGAGCGGAGGTCGCGATGTTCAGCGACGGGGCCGGCGCCATCGACGAGGTCCGTCGCGCGGCCTCGGAAGGGAAGCCCTGCGATCTCGTGATCTCCGACGTGCGCATGCCCGACCGCAACGGCTACGAGGTGTTCCGAGCCACCAAGGAGATCTCCCCCGACACGCCGGTCATTCTCATGACCGGGTTCGGCTACGATCCAAACCATTCGATCGTCCGCTCGAGCCAAGAAGGCCTTCACTGCTTCCTGTTCAAGCCGTTCCAGGTGAACCAGCTCCTGGAGGAAGTCGAGAAGGCGCTGCTCACACGCTCGTAGGTCAGGATGCGCGGGGTGCGGCTCGGGTGGCCGCCGCCGAGTTGTTCTCGCGACGGTGGGTGTCGGCGGACGCGACGCCAGCCCGATACGACTCCCTGGGCTTCGTCGCCGGACCGCTGGCGGGGCGAAGGCCGTCTTCCCGGGCCGCGGCTCGGAACGACTCGAGCGTGGTGTTCGTCAGGAGATCGTCGATCGCCTCCCGAACCGCCACCAGCTTGTGGTGGATGGCACAGGGTTCGCCGGCGCCGCACGTTCCGCCGCCGAACGGGCAGGCGTCGCTCGGATCCTCCTGCTCGAAGACCCGCACGATGTCGCACAGCCGGATCTCGTTCGGTTCGCGGGCCAGGGTGAAACCGCCGCCTGGCCCCCGCATCCCCTTCACCAGCCCCGCTTGGGACAGCGTCGAGAGGAGCTTGGACACGAACGGCTTCTGCAGGCGGCGATTCTGGGCGATTTCCACCGCCGAAAGCAGCGTCCCGCCGCCGTCATAGACCTCGGCGAGGCGACTCATGGCGGCGATCGCGGTTTCGGTGGCTTTTCCGTACATCGATGCTCTCGCAGAGGGATACGGGCAGGGGCGGAATACACGATCCGAGAAGGCGAAGCCGGAAACGGCGGACGCGCGACGTCAGCGAGTCCGACCCTCGGCACGGATCGGCCGGGACGGCGGGTCCTAGGGGGTCTTGCGGACTCTTTCGTCGTGAGTTCGGCACCAGATGTCGGCCGATGACAAGAAACCGGGGTCCTCTAGCCGGATCGCCGAGCGACCAGCACTCGATCCAACCCTTCGTGGTCCTGGAGGATGCGCGATGCCGCCAATCCGGCGTTCTGGGCCGCCAGGCTCAGAGCCGCCTCGCCTTGGCTGGCGGCGATCTCGATGGCCAGGTGTCCGCCGGGTCGCAACCAGTGGTGGGCATCCGCCACCAGCCAACGGATCAGATCGAGGCCATCCACACCGCCCCGAAGGGCGCTTTCGGGCTCGAACAGGCGCACGTTCGGGGCCACCTCGGCCCACTCCCGATCGCTCACGTACGGCGGATTGGAGGCGATGGCGTCGAATCCCGCCGTCTGATGGGCGTTGGTCAGACCCGACCAGAGATCGCCCATCCGAAACTCGATGCGCTCGGACACACCGTGGTGCTCGGCGTTCCGGCGGGCGAGCTCGAGGGCATCGGGCACGAGATCGGTGGCCACGATGGTGGCGTGGGGCAGGGCCTTGGCCAGCGCAACCGCAATGCAACCCGTTCCCGTACCGATGTCGGCGATGCGGAGGGGGACGGGCGGTGTGCCGGAGGCGATGCACGGTTCCCCGGTCGTACTGCTCTCGACACCGGCGACTGCAGCGGGAAGGTCCTCCGTGGCATCTTGGCGGAGGCTCTGGAGGAGATGTTCCACCAAGGTCTCGGTTGAGGGACGCGGAATGAGCGTCGATCGATCCACGGCGAATCGGTGGGTGAAGAACCAGGCGTGGCCGACGAGATGTTGGACCGGCTCGTGGCGCCCGCCGCGGGCGACCAGCTCCCGCAGCCGAGCCAGCTCTTCCGGCGCCGCCGGACGGTCTACCTCCATGTAGAGCCGCATCCGCTCGCAACCGAGCACATGGGCCAGCAGGAGTTCTGAGCACACCCGTGGTGCGTCCACGCCCTTGTCGCGGAAGTAGCCGGTCATCCACTGAAGCAGTTCGCGCGTGGTCCAGCGACGGGCGGGCGCCGAGGGTTCGGGCATGGACCAGTGTAGGAGCGGCGGCGCGGACCCCGTCTGCGGTTGTCGGAGCGCCGCCTTGCCCTTCGGGGACACCTTCCGGCACGGGATCGGTCCGTGCCTTGGGCAGCCGAACCGGCAGGCGGCTATCATCGTCCCCTCTCCGGTGGAACGGTGGGCATCGCGCTCGCTTCCTCCGGGAAAGGCAGGAACATGATGATGGATGCGACGGAGAGCCGCGTGGACGCGTTGCTTGAGGCGATCAAGTCGAAGGTCGAAGCGGCGGGAGTCTTCGGACCCGTCGAGGTGAGCGACGGCATGTTGCGCTGCGCTGCGTCGGGAGCGGGGGCGGAGGCGTGGTATCGCGTGGAGCGAGACGACGGCCGCTGGCACGTGGCGCTGGTGACCCCCGACCGTTGGCTGAGCGAGTCGATCGAGGCCGACCTCATGCACTTCGGCGACCCGATCGAGGAGCTGGTCGAGGAAGAGCTGGTTGAGCTGGGGCAGCCCGCCGGTCGTCCGGTGGTTCGGCACTACCGCAGCGAGGATCTGCTCTACACGTTCCGGACGCCGATTCCGATGCCCGCCGGCGACACTGACGACGCGGCGTCGCTCGCCGCCAACTACCTGCTCGCCTATGAAGCGGCGTTTCGCGAGCTCGGCGACATGACCGCCGACGACGACGAATCCTGACGCCGCTCGCCCGATGATGCCGGCCGCTCCGTGGCCGGAAACCGAAGTTGTTGACCCCGCGAGACGACGCGATGCGTGTGCTCATGCTCGGGTGGGAGTTCCCCCCGTTCATCACCGGCGGCCTCGGCACGGCGTGCTTCGGCTTGACGAAGGCGCTCGACCGCCGTGGCGTCGAGGTGACCTTCATGCTTCCGCGCGCCGTGGACCGCGAGCACAGCTCGCACGTTCACCTGGTGAGCCCGAGCGGACTCCTGCCCGCACTGGGACGCGTCCTTCCGCCGACGGTGGCGGCGGCCGCGGTGACCCTTCGCCGGACGGGCGTGTTCCAGGGTCCGCCCTCGGGCGTCGAAGAGAAGGGCAGCCCGAAGGAGACCGCCGGTGCCGGCGGGGCTGGTTTCCGTCGCGTGCGCTTCATCGAGATTCCGGCGGGGTTCAGCAGTCCCTACGAGTCGGCGCCCGCAGGATCGGTCGCCCCGCCGGGAGGCGCGGCCGGCCATCCAGGGTCGGCGGCGGCGCCGTTCCGCGGTGCCATCCCGGGCGTTTCGGAATCGGTGATGGCCAGCATGAGCGATCGGGAGATCGCGGTTACCGAGGCGGTCCCCGAGGCGGGGATTGCGCGGGCCTCGTCGGGATCGTCGAGCCCCGTCGGCGCCGACTACGGTGGGGATCTCATCGCGGAGAGCCAGCGCTACGCGATGTTCTGCGTGGCGGCGTCCGCGGGGTTGCCGTTCGACGTGGTACACGCCCACGACTGGCTCACGTTCCCCGCCGGGCTCGCGATCGCACGGGTGACGGGCAAGCCGCTGGTCGTGCACGTGCACTCGACGGAGTTCGACCGTTCCGGCCTTCACGTCAATCAGCGCATCTACGACATCGAGCGGCGGGGCATGCACGGCGCGATCAAGGTCGTGGCCGTCAGCCAGCTGACCAAGAACCTCTGTGTCAACCGCTACGCGATGCCGGCGAGCCGCGTCGAGGTGGTTTACAACGGTGTCGATCTCAACCCCGCGCAGGTGGGCATGGAGGACATCCAGGGGAAGGACAAGATCGTCCTCTACTTCGGCCGGATCACGATGCAGAAGGGGCCGGAGTACTTCATCCACGCGGCGAAGCGGGTGCTCGACGTCTACAAGAACGTGAAGTTCGTCGTCGCGGGATCGGGAGACCAGGCCCAGCGCATGATCGAGTTGGCGGCGAGCCTGGGGATCGGGCACAAGGTGCTCTTCACCGGGTTCCTGCGGGGCAAGGACATCCAGCGCGTGTTCGCGCTCGCCGACCTGTACGTGATGCCGTCGGTCAGCGAACCGTTCGGCATTGCGCCGTTGGAGGCGCTCGGGCACGATGTGCCGGTCCTCATCAGCAAGACCTCCGGCGTGAGCGAGGTGCTCACGCATGCGTTGAAGGTCGACTTCTGGGATGTGGACGACATGGCCAACAAGATCGTGGCCGTCCTGCGGCATCCGCCGCTCGGGCGCACACTCCTCGACCACGGGCGCTTCGAGCTGCGGCGCCTGACGTGGGACGGCGCCGCCGAGCGCTGCGTGAGGGTGTTCCAGGAGGCGGTCGCCGCGTTGTCGAAGTCGTGAGCGGCCTGCCCCGCACGCTTCATGGAACCCGCTGGCGGAGATCAACCCATGCCGACCACGACACCCGAGCACGATGAACGAATCGCGAAGATGACCTTCTCTTCGGTCTATCCGCACTATGTGACGAAGGTCGAGAAGAAGGGTCGGAGCAAGGAAGAGCTTCACCAGGTGATCAACTGGCTCACCGGCTTCGATGACAACCGGCTCCAGAGGCTCATTGACGAGAAGGTGACCTTCGCGGCGTTCTTCAAGCAGGCCACGCTGAACCCGAACGCACGCCTGATCACGGGCGTGATCTGCGGCTACCGGGTTGAGGAGATCGAGAACCCGCTCACGCGGCAGGTCCGCTATCTCGACAAGCTTGTGGACGAGCTCGCCAAGGGAAAGAAGATGGAGAAGATCCTCCGCGCCGGGTAGGGGCGACCTTTGTCGGATGAAGAGCGGGAGCGCGGATCATCGGCCACGCGCGGGATCATTGGCCACGCGCGGGATCATTGGCCACGCACGTGGATCATCGGCCACGCACGCATCGCGTGCCTGCTCGTGGGCAGCACGTGGATCATCGGCCACGCACGCATCGCGTGCCTGCTCGTGGGCAGCGGTCTGAACGACGGCGCCGAGATCGCGGGTGTTGGAAGGCCTGACGATCGCTTGGAGATCGACTCGAGTCCCTCGTCTGCCCTTCTCGCGCGGCCGATCGCGCGGCCGGCCGCAGACGGCGAACCTCGCGTGCGGGGCTATCCCGGATCGAGCGGGGGCGGCGCATGGCGGTGGCAGTTGCCGGGCGCGCCGTGTTCGGGCGCGGTCAGCTCGCTGTTCCGGTGCCGACCCGGGTGCCGTTCCGCAGCGCCATCAGCGCCCGCGTCGACCGGCGCCGGACCGCCTCCGCCGCGAGGCTCGCTGCGCTTCCGATCGCCGTCCCGTGCAGACGCACCTCCCGCAGGACGGCGGCAAGCGCGTCGACCGCAGTCCTGCCCGTCTGGCGCTCCCGCAGGAGTTCGAGCGCCGACTCGACGTCCCATGCGCTCGCGCCGGCTCCTCGACCGCGGTCGGTGCGATGCGCGGTGTTGGCCATCGCCGCGGACACGTTGCGCAGCCACCGGAGGTAGGAGCCGAGCGTCATCGGCAGGACCGCGATCGGCGGCGGCATCCGCCGTCTCGACGGGGGAGGCTGGCTCGACCGGTGGTTCGGCGTCGTCGCGAGCCGGGCCGCGGCCCGCGCCGCCTCGAGGACCGACGCGTTCCGTGCTCGCTCGGGCGCCGCAGCCGTGGACGCGTCGCCGAGACCGTGGCCCACCGAGCGGGTGCCGCCGTCTCCGTCGGTATGGACCGCGGCGACCGCCTCCCGCAGGACCTCGTCGCCCGTACCGTACGCCTCCCGCCGCGCCGGCATCGCGGGCTCGAACATCGCCTCGTCGAACGTCGCCACGAACGCCTCGAGCGACCTCGCAGGCTCCCGCCGCCCTCTCCAGTCGGGCGCCTCCGCCACCTCCCGCCAGAGCGACTTGCCCAGCCTTCGGGCGTGCTCCGCG
>JAGQOG010000139.1 GCA_020427695.1 Phycisphaerales bacterium | reverse complement strand
GTCGAGGCGAGCGACGCGGAGGAGTAGCTGGTCGCGGCGACGACGAGCATGCTTCCACCGGTCACCGCGAAGCGGGAGGCGTCGATCGAGCCCAGCACGGGCAGGGTCATGATCTGTCCGGAGTCGAACGTCACCACGTTGCCGGTGAAGCTCGCTGCGGCGGGGGCGTAGAAGGTGCCGCCGGTGCCCACGGAGATCGTCGAGTTGCTGATGCCGACGACGGCCGGCATGAGCACGGTGGCGCCGCTGGGCACGACCACCTCGGCGCCGTTGAGGAGAGCCAGCGACGGCAGGTCGAGGCTCGACCCCGCGGCGGGCAGGAGGTCCACGTCGGAGGCCGAGAACAGCGAGGGCAGCGCGAAGGACGGCACCTCGATCGAGAACCGAACGTCGCCCGCGCCGATCGAGTCGACCTCCTGCAGGGCGTCGAGCACGATGTCTCCGCCGCTCGCGACCTTGAACTCCAGCCGGTCCTCGGCGTTGACGGGTCCGGAGGCGAACTGCAGGGAGGACAGGTCGATCACCGCGCCCGCGGAGGCGGAGACGGTGTGAACGTTCGTGCCGGCGCAGCAGCCGTCGTTGAAGCCGGCGTCGATCGACTGCACGGTGCTCCAGTCGACGAGCGTTCCGGCGCCCTCGGCGCCGATGATGGTCTGGGTGGAGGCGAGTCCGGAGGAGGAGTAGCTCGTTGCCGCCACCTCGAGGACCGAGCCGCCCTGGACCACGAAGCGGGAATTGTCGATCGTCGCGAAGAGCGGGAAGTCGAGCGCCTGCCCGGAGTCGATCGTGATCGTGTTGCCGGTGAAGTCCGATGCGGCCGGCGCCGACAGCGAACCGCCGGCGGCCACGGAGATCGACGAGCCGGTGATCGACAGGACCGACGGCATCGAGACGGACGCATCGTTGGGCACCACGATCTCGGCCTTGGCCAGGGTCTCCAGCAGCGGGAGGAACACGACCGTTCCCACCCCGGGGAGCAGGTCGAAGTCCGCCGCGGCGAGGAGCGACGGGAACGTGTAGTCGGGCACGTTGATCACGAAGCGCACATCGCCGGCGCTGGTCGAACCGATCTCCTGGAGGGCCGGCAGCAGGACCTGGCCGTCCGTGCCCAGCACGATGTCCAGCCGGTCCTCCGCGTTGACCGGTCCCAGGAGGGTCTGCACGCCGGACAGGTCGACGATGCCGTCGGCGCTGGCCACGATGCTGTGGACGTTCGTGCCGGCGCAGCAGCCGTCGTTGAAGCCGGTGCTGACCGACTGGAGCGTGGAGAGATCGATCATCGAGCCCGCTCCGTGGGCGCTGAAGAGCGTCGCCGTGCCGACCAGGCCGCTCGAAGAGTAGTTCGTCGCTCCGATCCGGATGAGACCGCCGCCTTGCGCCAGGAGCCGCGACCGGTTGGCCGATCCGAAGCTGGCGCCGGGCGACGCGGCAAGGAAGCTGGCGTTCTGCACTTCGATCGCGCCGTCGAGGAAGGCGTCGTCGAGCACGGTCAGGCTGTGCCCGGGGTTGATCTTGAGGGTGTGGTTGGCGCCGAGGATCAGGTCGTCGATCGTGCAGGCGATGTCCAGATCGAGGAACACGTTTCCGGTGAGATCGAGCGTCACGTTGTAGGTGGCGGCGCCGTTGTCCGGAACCACCGCGGGATCCCAGTTGTTCGGATCGGACCAGCTCGTTCCATCGCCGGCGCCCGTCCAGGCGATCGACACCTGACCGACCACGTTCGCGGTTGCGAGACCGATCCCGGCCGCTCCGGCCGCGGCCAGCCGAACCAGGCGTGAATTCGTCGTTGTCATCGATGCGCTCCTCCGTCGCGGATCGGGGCCGCGGGCGCCGTCCGGAACGCTCCGGACCGAAGCGAACGCCGATCCCGATCGCCCCGGACGGAACCGAACCTAGCGATCGCCGCGAGCGACACGAAGGATCTGCAGTTCCAGGGCGCTCCGGCACGAGCCATGGCAAGATGGGCGATTCCCCGTTGGCCGATCCGCCGCAGCGCGAGCGGCGAGAAGCGGGCGGCGGATCTCCGAATGGAGCGATGCCGCGGAACCGCCGATCGGCGATACGCGAACAGACTGGTGCTGGCGCCATCGTCTGCACGGGATATGCGGACCTCCGCCCGTCCCATCTGCCGGACCGGCGCCGGCCGTCCTTTACTTTTGCTCGATCTGGGACACAATGGGAACGCTCCTTGTCCCAGTCGCCGGGGGACGACGCGAGAACACGCTCCATGCTTGAGCTACACGTTTGCACGCGCACCGGCCGAATGCTGAAGGCATTCGCGCTTGGCGACCGGTCGGAGGTCATCCTGGGCCGGGACGACACCTGCGACATCCAGATCCGCTCCCCTCAGGTCTCGTCCGAGCACTGCGCCATCGAACCGCAGGGCGACGAGCTCTTCCTGCGCGACCTCGGATCAAGCGGCGGCGTGCTGGTCCGCGGGCGGAAGGTCGAACGCATCCGAGTCGAAGATGGCTTGGAGGCGGTGGTCGGTCCCGCCGTGCTGCGGTTCATTGAGAGCGCGTGAGGCGGCGAGAGCGCGTGAGGCGGCGAGAGCGCGTGAGGCGGCGAGAGCGCGTGAGGCGGC
>JAGQOG010000138.1 GCA_020427695.1 Phycisphaerales bacterium | reverse complement strand
GCCCTCGAAATCGTGGTGCGGGTCCACGGTGCCGAGCCGATCATGCGGAGGTTCCCGCTGCCGTGACCACCACGCCGCGCCCATTCTCCCCTCGTCGTGGCCTCGCGCTCCTGCTGGTGCTGGCGTCGCTTGTCGTGAGCGTGACGTGTGCGGCCGTGGTTGTCCGGGTTGCCGCGACGGCCCGCGCCCAACGCGACGTCGATCGGCATACGGCGTGGGCCGACGATCTCGCACGGGGCGTGGAACCGATGATCGCCACGTGGTTGAATCGTGATGCCGATGCGGCCGTGGTGCCGATGGAGTTCGACGAACCGCGCGTCACGGTCGTGGACGACGAGTGGGAAGCCGGAGGTGTTCGGCACGCCCTGCGCATCACCGCCTACGACCAGTGCGGCATGGTGCGCTGGAGCGACGCGAGAAGCGGCTCCGCGCTTCGACAGGCGCTACCCGATGCGGTGCGCTCCCTCATGGATCGCGCCCCGGTCGGCGGATCGATCACACGCGGGCTCGATCTCCTTCACCGCGACGATCGCTCCACGGGGGCCATCGTCTTCCCGCAGCCGCCTCATCTGCCCCCGATGGCCTTCTCCGTCGCGCCGGATCGCGCGGCGGCCGCAGGAGTCGCCAGTCCCGGCATGGCCGAGATGCCGTGGCACAGCGCCGTCGGGGCCAACGTCGCGACCCACGCACCGGATCCGCCGGTGGTGAACGTCAACACGGCGCCGTTGCCCCTCCTCGAGCGTGCGTTTCGGGAGTCCCGGCGGGGCGGACTCGAGATGGTGATCGCGGCCCGCAAGGCGGGAGTGCCCGCCACTCTGTCCACGCCGGTCCGACCGCCCGCCCGCGTCGGAAGTCAACGCACTTCCGGGCTCCCCGACCGCGAGGGGCTCGTGCTGGCCACCACGAGCAAGGCCTGGTCGTTCCGCGTGGACGCCGAGGTAGGATCGACGCGTCGGAGCTGGTGGCTGGTCTTCACGCGCACGGACACCACGCCGTGGTCCCTGGTGCAGCGGCTGGAGGTGATCGAGTGAGCATCGATCCGCTGCGAACCTATCGACGGCGCGTGACGACGACCTGGATCGTCGGGCTGCCATTGCTCGGCGTCGCGGCCTGGTGGACCCTCCGAACGCCGCGCGTGGTCGTCGCACCGCCTCCCGCCCCCGCCGCGCTCGAGGTCGATACCCTTCCGAGCACGAGCGCCGACCAGTCTCCCGTTGCGTCGCCAGCCGCCATGGCGGATGCGTTCGTGCTCAAGACCTGGTCGCCCGCCCGCGATGCGGAACCGGTTGCCGCACGTCCGACCACGCCGCCGCGTCCGGTCGCGCCGCGCATCGTCGCCTCGCGCCTCGAGTTGCTCGGCATCGTGCAGGAGGGGTCCACCTGGAAGGCTGCCATCTACGACCCCGAGTTGGATCGCGTGTTCGTGGTGGGCGACGGCGAACAGGTGGGAAGTCGGCGCGTGCGCCGTGTCACCGACTCGCTGGTGGAGCTCACCGCCGGGGCCGGGATCGAACGGCTGGAGATCAGGAAGACGGACGACGAGTCGGCGGGAGCGGGGACATGACGCGATCCCCCGAGCTCGGCACCGCCGTTCGATGTCCCAGCACGTCGCTCTACTGGGCGGTGCTCGACGCCTCGATGCTGCCGCGACGACCGGGCAGCCCCAGCGGACGCCAGCTCGGCTACCTCTTTGAAGAAGTGCTTCCGGTCCCGATCGAATCGGTGCATGCGGTCTATCTGCCCCTCCACGGCCAGCACTACCTGGCGTGCGGCGCGGACGAGGCATTGGTCCGCGCCGCGCACGACAACGGCGCGCTGGCGCTCGTCCCCACCGAGCTCCCCCCGTTCGTCGTCGAGTCGGCAGCCGCCAGCGGTGTCGGCGGCACGGTGGACGTCGACCGTCTCAACCTCCTCACGGGCGCCTTCGAGCCGCACGCGGTCGGACGGGCCCGTCGTCGGTGGCTGGCGCACGTGGCGATCGCGGCGTTGAGCGTGGCCGTGCTCGTCTTCGTGGGACAGTGGCGACGGGCGACGGCCATCGACCAGGCTGCGCGAGGTCTCGCCGAGGACCGCCTGGCCGACCTGCGAACCGCGCTGCCCGCCGGTCAGCAAAGTGCCGCGAACCCCGAGTTGGCCCTTCTCGCGGAACTCCGCCAACTCGAGCAGACGAGGACCGCACCGCCCGCCGCGATGCGCGAGCGCAGCGCGGCCACGATCCTCGCCGAGGTGATGCGCCTCTGGCCGCGGAGCGTGACCGCACGACCGGATTCGGCGAGCGTGAGCAGCAATGCCATCGTGCTCCGCGGAACCGCCGCCACCAGCGACGACGCCCAGCGCTTGGCCGACGCCTTTCGCGACTTGGAGGGCTGGACGCTCGAGCAGCCGCAATTCCGCGCCGGCGCCGAAGGCGCGAGCTTCACGGTGACGCTCCGCCCGGCGGGGGAGGCGGCGCCATGACCCTCCGTCCCGGATTCGCCTTGGCAGGCATCGCCGCCGCTGGGCTCCTCGCGGTGGCCGCCGGCGCGACGATGCTCGGCGCGGCCCGGGCGCGACTGGAGGCGGCGGAGCGGGCCCGGGCCGCGTTGGCGGCGCAGCTTCGAACGATCGAGCACCTGCGCGGTCAGCAGGAGCGCATCGCCCTGGCGGAGCGGCCGACGCAGGACCTCATCGCCCGCATCAACGGCGTGCTTCGCGCGGCTGGACTGTCCAACGCGCGGTTTGGCGGCCTGGCCACGGAGGGCGCCCCGACGCCGATCCCGGGGGCCGACGATCGCTTCCGACGACAATCGATGCGAGCCACCCTCACTGGATTGCCGTTGCATGAACTCGGGCTCTTCCTCGCCGGGTGGGAGTCCTCACAGCCCGCGTGGACCGTGAGCCGAATCGAGATGACGAGGCGTGCCGGCGGAGCGGGCGATCTCGTGGATGCCCAGCTCACGATGACCGCGGTGTATATTGAGCCGGCGACAGGAGCCGCGGAATCAAGAGAACAACGGGGGGGGCAACGGCCATGACCACGATGAACTCGACGCGCAGGGCCCTCCGGATCGGAACCACGGCCACGGCGCTCCTGGTCGCCCTGGCGGCGCTCGCCGGCGCGGGCTGCGCCGCGAAGGGCACCGGACCCTACGAACCGAACACCGAGGCGAACCGCGACACGGTGCGCGCGGAGCGGCTCACGCAGCAGGCCGTCGAGGTCATGGACAAGGATCCGGAGAAGGCCGAGGCGCTCCTGCGCGAGGCTTTGACGGCCGATCTCTACCACGGTCCCGCCCACAACAACCTCGGCGTGCTCTACCTGAAGCAATCGAAGCTCTACGACGCCGCCGGCGAGTTCGAGTGGGCCCGCAAGCTGCTCCCGGGCCATCCCGATCCGCGGTACAACCTGGCCCTGGTGCTGGAGACGGCCGGCCGCCCCGACCAGGCCCTCGCCATGTACGACACGGCGCTCGAGGTCTATCCCGAGCACATCGCGACCATGCAAGCGGTGGCGCGGCTCCAGTTGCGGAACCTGTCTCCGGACGATCGAACCCGCGGATTCCTCGACGAGATCGCGCTGCGCGGCGAGACGCTCCAGTGGCAGAAGTGGGCCCAGCAGCAGCTCGCCATGCACCCCGGCGGCTTCGGCACCAACCGCCACGGCGGCTGACCCGCGGGAGACCATCGGGAGCTCGTGCAGGCGCAGCCCAGACTATTCCGGGCGCGTCGCCACCACCGCTCCGGGTGCACGATCAGGATCCACACCCCGTGCCCGGATCAACGAGCGCCTGATCCCCCGATCCCTCGAGCCCTTGATGCCTTGATGCCTCGATGCCTGCTCACCAACCGCCATCCGTTCATGCGGGATCACCCTCATTGCCCCATTCCCGCTGCGGTCGTCGCCCCTCCTTGCCGATGTACCAGCGCACCCTAAGATACGGACCGCCTGGTTCTCGGTCCTTGCGGCCGGTCTTGAGGCGTTCGAGGACATCCACCACATGCAGCTTCCAGAACCGTTCCGTTCCGCTCCCCACCCGTCGGGGCCGCTGGCCAGCCGGCCGACCCCCGATCTGCTGAACTCGATCTCGTACCAGCGGACACGGGAAATGACCATCGACGAGCTCCTCCTGGAGAACCGGGTGGTGTTCCTGGTGGGCGAGATCAACCACGCCTCCGCGGCGCGGGTGATGATGCAGATGCTCTACCTGGACAACCAGAAGAAGGGCCAGGACATCAACTTCTACATCAACTCCCCCGGCGGGTCGGTGGACGACACCCTGGCGATCTACGACACGATGCAGTTCATCTCCGCGGAGGTGGCCACCTACTGCATCGGCCGGGCGTACTCCGGCGGGGCCGTGCTCCTGTGCGCCGGCCACCCCGGCAAGCGCTACATCCTGCCCCATGCCAAGGTGATGATCCACCAGCCCTGGGGCGGGGTCACCGGCCAGACCACCGACATCCAGATCCAGGCCGAGCAGATCATCAAGGCCAAGCAGACGCTGAACGAGATCATCGCCGCCCACTCCGGCCAGCCGATCGAGAAGGTGGCCCGCGACGGCGAGCGGGACAAGTACTTCACCGCCGAGGAGGCCAAGGCGTACGGCCTCGTCGACGAGGCGTTCAGCGCGCCCGAGAAGAAGAAGAAGCCGACCACGACCTGAGCACGCTCCCGTGCCCGACCACCCTGACGACGACCCGGACCTCCCCATGCATCTTGTGCCCATCGTCATCGAGAAGACCGGCCGCGGCGAGCGCGCCTACGACATCTTCTCGCGTCTCCTCAACGACCGCATCATCTTCCTCGGCGGACCCGTGTCCGACGAGCTCGCGAACCTCGTGGTGGCCCAGCTCCTCTTCCTCGCGAACGAAGACGCGAAGTCGGAGATCAGCCTCTACGTCAACAGTCCGGGTGGAAGCGTGACCGCGGGTCTCGGCATCGTGGACACGATGCGCTTCATCCCCTGCGACGTCTCGACGTACATCATCGGGCAGGCCGCATCGATGGGCTCGGTGATCGCCTGCTGCGGCACCAAGGGCAAGCGGTACTGTCTCACCAACAGCGAGAACCTCATGCACCAGCCGCTGATCGGCGGCGTGCTGGAGGGACAGGCCACCGACCTCGAGATCGAGGCCCGTCACATCCTCCGCATGCGGGAGGCGATCTACGACCTCTACGCCGAGAACACCGGCCAGTCCAAGGAGCGCATCGCCGAGGACTGCGAGCGCAACAAGTGGCTCAACGCCGAGGAGATGGTCGAGTACGGCCTCGTCGATCGGTTGCTGAAGAAACTGCCGGCAAGGGCGGAGCAGTGATGGGCGAGGGCGGTCGCCGCCGTTGGTGACCGTCCGACGGAAGGGTTATCAGGTATCAGGTGGTTGATGCCGTTGCACGACGAACGCTCGACGCGCGCGAGGTCCCGGTTCGCCCACGCACAACGCCCCGGGACGTGCACGCGTGTGCGCTACCTGATACCTGATCCCTGATAACCCCTCCGTCCCCCCGTCGCCATCCTCGACCCACGCCCCCGAACGCTCACCGCCATTCCACACACGCCACCGTCGTGTCGTCGGTGAACGGGGCGCCCTCGGTCGCGCGTTCGACGGCGTCGATGACGGCGGCGACGGTCGAGGCGGCGTCGGTGGCGGTGGTCATGGCCTCGACGATCGTCTCGACGCCGACGGGGGAACCGTCGGCGGCGCAGCGCTCTTCGACGAGTCCGTCGCTGAAGAGCAGCACCCGATCGCCCTCGCCCAGCGGCATGGTCTCCGCCCGGTACACGTAGTCGGCATCCACGCCGACGGGAATGCCGGCGCCCATCTTGAGCTGCGTCGGCACTCCGCCCGCGGAGAGTCGAATCACGTAGCCGTGCCCGGCGTCCACGGCGGTCAGCATGCCCGACACGCGATCGAACACGCCCACCCACAAGGTGATGAACCGCCCGGCACCGTCGCGCCCCGCCAAGTCGCGGTTCAGCGACGACACCGCCGCGGCCGGATCGGCGTCGCGCCGCAGAAGCGTGTTCAGATGCGACTGCGCCGCCGCCATGAGCACCGCGGGTCCGAAGCCGTGGCCGACGACATCGCCGATCACCACGACCGTCCGGTCGGCATCGATCTCGACCACGTCGAAGAGGTCGCCGGCGACGAACTGGCCGGGACGCGAGCACATGGCGTACCGCACCGGCCCGGCGTCGCCGCGCTCCGCGGGCAGGAGCAGGAGCTGCACTTCGCGGGCGGCATGCACCTCGTCCTCGAGTCGCCGCTGACGCTGCTCGAGATCGGCGCGCTTGAGGTTCGCCAGCGCCAGTCCGTAGAGGCGGCCGATCGCCTGGCAGAACCCGGCGGCCGCGGGGCTTTCCGCCGTCGGGAGATTGGACGCCTCTCCCGATGACTCCGAGGGCCGATGGGCCCGCGAGTCGAGGTAGAGATAGGCCGCCACGGAGTTGCCCAGCATCACGGGCACGCACAATGCGGCGGTGATGCCGAGGGTCACGATGCTGGCGCCGATCGGCACGTCAAGCTGCGACTGAAGATCGGTGAGCCGCGCCATCTGACCGCTCGCGGCGGCCTCCAGGAGCGAACGGCTGAACGCGAAGTTGCCGCCCGACCCGCGCGACTTCAGAGCCACGACCTCGACCTCGTCGAACGCTGAGCCCTGCGTCAGCACCGCGGCGCGATCGAAGTCCACGCCACCCAGCGCCGCCTCCAGGACGGCTTCTCCGATCTCCTTCATGTTCGAGGCGGCCGCGATCGCGCCGGCACAGTCGATGATCAGGTTGAGCTGCCGTTGCGCGGGATGCGTCGTGTGACCGATCTCCAGGCGCTCCACCCGCTGCTTGCCGCTCCCGAAGTCGGCGATCGTCGAGGTGCGCGACGCCGTGTGGTCGCCCAGCGTCGCGCGGAACGTCCACGGACCGATGCCCAGGAGATCGCCGTCCAGGAGTTTGGTCGGCGTACCCGGCACCAGCGCTCGGCCGTTCAGAAGCGTGCCGCAGCGGCTGTTCGCGTCGGTGACGAGCCATCGCCCGCCGCGGCGGGCGATGCGGGCGTGCTGGCGCGAGACGGACTCGTGCAGGAGTCCGATGTCGCTGTCCACGCCGCGACCGAGCAGGAACTCGCGGCGCGGATCAAGCATGGGCACGTCCACCGCCGGCCCGGCCAACGGCTCCAGGCGAAGCGGGGGAACGAACGTGGTGGTGGACGGCTCGGTCATGGGGAGGATGCGGTGGCGGGTTGGACCCCTTGGCCCGGTCGCCTCACAATCGGTCGAACCTGTAGACTCTACCTCAGGGCATGGCGGGGGCCGCCTCTGGAACGCCCCGCTCCCACCATCGAACGCCATGGAGCATTCGACGCAAACCTCCAAGCCGCTGGCGGATGACGCGCTGCCAACGGCCCCGCCGTCGGCAGCCGAGGTGATCTCGGACCAACCGGATCCCGGCTCGCGCGCATTCGCCGCCGAGATCATGCTGGTGCGGATCGACGATCTGCGGCGCCATGTTCCCCATCTTCACGACCCGCAGGACGTGGAGCACATCCACCAGACGCGCGTGGCCTGCCGGCGGCTGCGGACAGCCTTCGAACTCTTCGACTCGTGCTTTCCACGGCGCAAGATGAAGTCGTGGCGGAAGGGTATTCGGTCCTTGGGCCGAGCCTTGGGCGAGGCCCGCGACCTGGATGTCCAGATGGAGTTCCTCCAGCGCCACCTTGGCGGGGCGCCGGATCGCGACACGGTGGCGGGCCTCGAACGCCTCCTGCTCCGCTTGGCACAGGACCGCAAGGCGGCGCAGAAGTCGATGCGGAAGCGGCTGCACCGCTTCGAGCGCGACGGCGTGCTTGCCGACCTCGACCGCACGGTGCGGCAGATCCTGGCCCAGGCGCGGCTGGAGCCGACGGCCCGAGCCCATCCATGGCTTTGGCAGCAGGCGGAACGCTGCGTAATCTCCTACCTTGCCGGACTGCTCTTTCACGAGCCCTGCGTCGAGCACGCCGACCGGATCTCCGAGCACCACGAAATGCGGATTGCCGCCAAGCGCCTCCGCTACGCGATGGAGGTGTTCGCCTCGCTCTACGAGGGCCGGCTGTCCGAGCCCCTCGAGGTCGTTCGAACGGTTCAGAAGATGCTCGGCGACCTCCACGACTGCGACGTCTGGATCGAGTTCCTGCCGCGGTTCGTGAAGGAGGAGAAGCGCCGCACCAAGCACTACCTCGGCCATGTGCGGGGGTTCCGCCGCATCACCCGCGGCCTGGAGTCGCTGTACGCCAGCCGGGTCCGCGACCGGGCGGCCATCCATCGGGCGTTCGTCGAGTTCTGGCAGACGCGGTGCCACGCCGAGGTCTGGACCAACCTCCGTCAGACGCTCCTCGACCACCCGGCGTAGCGCGGGGCCGCTACCATCGCACCGCCGAGCGCCGCCGGCCCCGTGTTCCGCAGCCGATCCCCCGTCCGCCATTCCGGAGATCCAGTCATGGCCGATGCCAACGACCCCACGCTCGCCCAGATCGAGGCCGCCGCGGCCAAGTTCCGCGACGACTACTCGAACGTGCGCGAGCAGATCCAGAAGGCGGTGGTCGGCCACGGGGAGATCGTGGACGGTGTGCTCACCTGCCTGTTCGCCGGCGGGCACGCGCTGCTCGAAGGCGTTCCGGGTCTCGGGAAGACGCTCCTGATCCGGTCGCTGAGCCAAGCGCTCCATCTCCAGTTCGCCCGCATCCAGTTCACCCCCGACCTCATGCCGGCCGACATCGTGGGGACCACGATCGTGGTCGAGCACGAGGGCGGCGGGGGGCGCGAGTTCCAGTTCCGGCGCGGG
>JAGQOG010000137.1 GCA_020427695.1 Phycisphaerales bacterium | reverse complement strand
GCCTCCACCATCGCGTCGAGCTCGGGGCGGTTCATGACCGGCGGCAGGGGCGAGGTCGGACCGCCGGGGCCGCCGAGGGTCGCGGTGACAAACATGCCCGTCGCACCGCCGTCGCCGTCGGAGAACACCATCACGCCGCCACCTTCGCCCTCGACCACGTCCAGCGTCATGCCGCTGAGCGTGACCGTCCGCGACTCCCCGTCGTTCGCGTCGCGCCGACGAATGGCGGCGGCTCGCTCGGATCCGATCGTCGCCTCGAGCTGGGCCCCGAACGAGTCGTTCACTCCTGCTCGCCGTTGTCGCAGGTCGTTCAGCTTCGCTTCGTGACGTTCGAAGGTGCCGTCGTCTCCGCCAAGCATCACGAAGAACCCGCCGCTCGTCTTTCGCAGCGCGTCGATCTCGTCGAGCATCTCGTCCGTGACGCGGTCGTAGGCGCTGCGGTAGGCGCGGCGCAGCGCCATCAGCGCGTCCCGTTCGTCCGAACCCAACGCGTCGCTGCCTTCGGCCTTGAGCACCGCCTGGAACGCGGATTCGAGCGACTGCTCGTCGCCGAACGCCTCGGGATACGCTCGCTTGACCAGCTCCTCGCGCATCCGCCGGGCGGCATCCTCGGGAAGGAGCGGTTCCAGGCTTCGCGGCAATCCGCGCTGCGTGGCCGCAATCTGCGACCGGAGCTCGCCGAGCGGACGACTCGCCTCCGCACGCACCCGCTCGCGATCGCGGAAGTAGTTGTCGAACGCGTTGGCGTCGGCGTTCTCCGGCGTCGCCTCGGGTCGACGGACGTTGGCGGCGGCCATCGCTTCGGCGGTCACCACCGGCTGCCTGACCGACGCCTCGCCCAACTCGCGCACCAGCTTTCCGAGGCGCTGCTCGTACGCCAGCACCGTGGGCAGTGCCGTCCCCCGCTGCTCCGGCGTCAGGTCGAGTTCGTCGAAGACGATCCCGAGATCGAGCGAGCCCCCGGGGAGACCCATGGAACCGACCACACCCCGCCACCGGGCTCGCTCCGCCCGAGCGCGGGTCCGCTCGATCCCGGCCTGGCGTTCCGTCGCCACCGCGCCCGCTGCCTGGTCGAAGAGCGATCGTTCCGTCTTGGCGATCTCGTCGAGGATGCGAGTGCGGTCCCGGACGCGGTTCCTGACGTCCTCGATGCTCCGTTCCGGCCCGCCGATCGTATTGGCCGAGAGGTACTTCTCGATGTCACCGTCGCGGATCTGCTTGAACTGCTCCTGGTAGTGCTCGAACAGGGGCAGGAGGTCCTGCCGCTCCTCCGCCGTCAGGCCCGCCAGCCCGAGCCACTCGTTGAACTGCCGGACGGTGATGGGGTCGGGGAAGGAACCCGACGTGCCCTGACCGCGAGCCGCGGGTGCCGGCGCGAAACAGGCGAGTCCAAGAAGGGTGGCGAGGACCAGGATGGGTCGAAGGTGCGGCATGGCATGGATCCAAGGTGGGCGAACGGAGCCGGCCGGTCGAGGGCCGGCTTTCAGAGCCACTTGATGCGCCCCTGCGGCCGGCCCGTCAGGGTCGTTCGCCGGGATTGCGGCGTTCGATCGGGCCGAACGGACCCGGTTGCGGGTGGGTGGCGGACGGACCATACTACTGGGCTTGTTCCGTCCGATCGTGGCGGAATCGGCGGGGTTGCCTCCGCCCTGCTTCTCTCACGCCCCGACCCATGGAACCGGGTCGACACCGAAAGGGTGAACATGTCGTTCGAAGCTGCAGTCCACGCCAAGGCCATTCAACTTGACAAGCTCTCCCTCGACATGTGTGCCGCCGCCGGGAGCGGCCATCCGACCACCGCGCTGAGCCTGGGTCACATCGTCACGGTCCTCATGTACCACGCCATGCGATGGGTGCCGGAGGCCCCGCGCTATCCCACCTCCGACCGGCTCGTGCTTTCCGAGGGCCATGCGGTCCCGATCGTCTATGCCGCCGCCGCCGACCTCGGCGTGGCCATCGGCCGCGATCCGAACTCGATGCGTCCCATGACGGTGCAGGACGCCATGACGCTCCGGCAGGTCGATTCCGTCATCGACGGCCATCCGAATCCGATGGAAGGATTCCCCTTCTTCGATGCCGCGACCGGATCGTTGGGACAAGGGCTTTCGGTGGCCGCCGGCCTCGGCGTGGCGGCGCGGATCGACGGCACCGACCGACGCGTCTACTGCATCATCGGCGACGGCGAGAGTCGCGAAGGGCAGATCTGGGAGGCCATGGACTTCATCGCCGATCGGCGGCTGACCAACGTGCTTCCCATCTTCAACTGCAACGAGTACGGCCAGGCGGACAAGGTTTCGCATCAGCAGGCGGCCGACACCATCGCCAAGAAGTGCCAGGCCTTCGGTCTGACGCCGGTGACGATCGACGGCCACGATCCCAAGGCGATCCGCGAGGCATGCGACAAGTTCCACAAGCTCGGTCCGTCGGACGCGCCCATGGCGATCGTCGCCAAGACCGTCAAGGGCTGGGGCGCCCCGGCGATCCAAGGCGGCGGCTGGCACGGCAAGCCCGCGACGGGCGAGAAGCTCCAGCAGGCCCACGAGGAGCTGGACGCGGCACGGGTCGGCCTGACCTCCTCGCTCGCCGGCGACGAGCTCAAGATCTACCCGCCCACGGAATGGAAGCAGCCAGCCGCCGCCGTGAGCGAGCCCCCCACGATGTCGGCGGCGATGAAGGCGTTCGACATGGGCACCGTGCTCGCCACCGGAAAGCTCGCGACGCGGAAGGCATACGGTCTCGCCCTGCGGGCCCTCGGCCGCTCGAATCCCGAGGTCGTGGCGCTCGACGCCGATGTGCGGAACTCGACGTTCGCCGAGTGGTTCGCCAACGACCGAGAGATCAACGCCCGCTACGTCGAGTGCCGAATCGCGGAACAGAACATGTTCTCCGTCGGCGCCGGACTCTCCGCCGCCGGGAAGATCCCCTTCTGCTCCACCTTCGCCAAGTTCGTCACCCGCGGCTACGACCAGATCGAGATGGCGATCAACTCCGGCGCCAACCTCAAGATCGTCGGATCGCACGCCGGCATCTCCCTCGCCGCCGATGGCCCGAGCCAGATGTCGCTTCCCGACGTCGCGTGGTTCCGCTCGCTGTCCACGATGCGCGACCATCGCGGCAACCCCGGCTGCTACCTGCTCCAGCCCTCGGATGCCTACTCCGCCTACGCCCTCACGATGGTGATGGCGGAGTACCAGGGCGCCTGCTACATGCGCACGCTCCGCCCCGAGGTGGAGTTCCTCTACGACGAGAAGACCGTCTTCAACCTCGGCAAGTTCGAGGTGCTCACCAAAGGCCGCGACCTGCTCATCGTGAGCGCCGGATACATGGTGCACGAGTGCAACAAGGCGATCGATGTGCTCGACAAGAGCGGCATCGATGCGACGCTCGTCGATCTCTACTCCATTCCGTTCGACGCCGACGCGCTGCTCGATCTGGCCAACGAGAACGGCGGGAACATCCTGACCGTCGAGGACAACTACGGCGCGGGGCTGGGCTCCGCGGTCGCCGACGCGTGCACCGAGAGCGGCGATGCGTTCACGATCGAGCAGATGTTCGTGCGCCGCATTCCCAAGTCGGCGAAGACCGAGGACGAGATCCTGAAGTACTGCGGCCTGCACCACTCCGACATCGCGAAGAAGGCCGCCACGATGATGGGCGTGGCCGTGGGGTGAGCGACTGAGGGATCGAGGCATCGAGGGTGGCGCCGACGGGGTGCCGCGGCCATCCTGGCCGTGCCTTGCTCGCCGTGTGTATTCACACGGCCTGGAAGGCCGTGGCACCCCAGCTGGCCGTGACATGCATGCCGCGTCTCTTCGCACGGCCTGGAAGGCCGTGGCACCCATCCGCCCTACCATCTCCCCATGTTCCTGACGCCCCTTGTCCTGCTCCTGTCCGGTGCCGGCGCTGCCGTCGCCGACCCGCCGTCTCCTCCTCCGCCGCCGCCGGCCACGGCCACAGCCACCGATGACGAGTCCGCCCCGGCGCCCGCCGCCACGGACGACGACATGCTCACGCCGTACCCGTACCTCGCGACCCGCATCGAAGGCGGCCCGCTCGCCGAGCGCCAGCGGGTCAATCGAGACGCGACCCTCTGGTGGTCGTGGAAGCAGTGCGACGACACCGGCCGCATCGCCAACTTCCGCCGCGCCGCGGGAACGGAAACGGGGCCGTACCAGGGCTACCTGTTCAACGACAGCGACGTCTACAAGGTCGTGGAGGGGGCAAGCTATCTCCTCGGCCTGCGCCCCGATCCGGTGGCCGAGATGAAGCTCGATGCGGTCATCGACCAGATCGTCGCCGCCCAGCAGGAGGACGGCTACCTCGACACCTACTACACGCTGGCCGAGCCCGACAAGAAGTGGTCGAACATCGACCACGGTCACGAGATGTACTGCATGGGCCACCTGATCGAGGCCGCGGTGGCGCGGTACGAGGCGTCGGGCGACCGGCGCCTGCTCAAGGTGGCGGACAGCATCGCCACGCTGCTGAACCGGAAGTTCGGGCCCGCGGGGACCCCCGCCGTTCCCGGCCACCCCGAGCTCGAGATCGCGCTCATGCGGCTCTACGAGGTCACGGGAAATCCCATGCACCTGGCCCTGGCCGAGCGGATGATCGATCAACGTGGCGTGCACGACCAGCGTCCGGCGATGGGCGAATACTGCCAGGACCACCTGCCGCTGCGCGAACAGACCGAGGTCGTGGGCCATGCGGTGCGGGCGATGTACCTCTTCAACGGTGCGACACGGCTGGCGATCGAGAAGCGCCGCCAAGGCAGGCCCGATGCGGCGCTCGAACAGGCGCTCAAGACACTGTGGACCGATCTCACCACGCGGAAGATGTACGTGACGGGCGGGATCGGATCGTCCTCCCACAACGAGGGCTTCACCGCGGCGTTCGACCTGCCGAACGACGACGCCTATGCCGAAACGTGCGCCGCGATCGGACTGGTGATGTGGGCCCACCAGATGAACCTGCTGACCGGCGACGCCAGCTACTTCGATGTGCTGGAGCGAACCCTCTACAACGCGGTCTTCAGCGGTGTTGCCCTCGACGGCAAGGGCTTCTTCTACACGAATCCGCTGGCTTCGCGGAGCGGCGCGGAGCGCGTCCCGTGGTACGGCTGCGCGTGCTGCCCGCCGAACGTGCTGCGGTTGATCGCCTCGCTCGGCGGGCTGGTCTTCGCTCGCACGGAGCAGACGCTCTTTGTGAACCTCTACACGTCCGCCTCGATCGACTTCTCCTACAAGCGGTACGTCGCGGCGGTGGCCATGCGAACCGACTATCCCGACCAGGGCACGGTGGAGCTGGTGGTGGACGCCTACCGCCCGTTCGAGTTCACGCTGGCCCTCAGGATTCCGGGCTGGAGCACGCAACACTCGATCACCGTGAACGACAAGCCGTTCGAGGCGCCCGTGGTCGACGGCTACGCCCGGGTGCATCGCATCTGGCAACTTCACGACCAGGTGAGGCTCGATTTCGCCATGCCGGTCCAGGCGGTGCAGGCGCCGCCCGAAGTGGAGTCGTGCGCCGGTCGCTTCGCCCTCCAGCGTGGACCGGTGGTGTACTGCGTCGAGGGTCTCGACAGCGCGGGGGACCTGCGGCAGCTGTTCGTGCCCCGGAATCAGACGTTCGCCACCGAGCGCCGAGACGACCTTCTGGGGGGCGTGACGGTCGTCGAAGGCACGGCCGAGCGGACGATCGCCGACGGCAGCACCGAGGCGGTGCCGTTCGCGGCCATCCCCTACGCCACCTGGGCCAACCGCTCCCCGAGCCCCATGCTCGTCTGGCTGCCCGAGGACGCCGCGCACGCCGATCGACCG
>JAGQOG010000136.1 GCA_020427695.1 Phycisphaerales bacterium | reverse complement strand
ATGGAAGCGGCTCTACTTGTCGGCGGGGGCGATTCCCATCCCTCGGCGATCAGGGTACTTGGGTCGCGCCGGGGGCACGTAGGGATCTTCCTCGATGGCCTTCAGCATGAGATCGATGGCCACGTCGAGCTGCGGATCGCCGCCGTCCCGCATCAGCGCCGGATCGTCGATCACCTCGATGTCGGGATCGACGCCGTGGCCCTCGATCCCCCACGTGCCGTCGCTCTCGTAGAACGCGAAGGTCGGTGCCGAGGTGTAGCCTCCATCCACCAGGCCGGGATTGCCGGAGATGCCCACCAGCCCGCCCCACGTCCTGGTGCCGATCAGCTTGCCGAGGCCAGCCTGCCGGAAATAGTGCGGGAACGCGTCTCCACCGGAGCCCGCCAGTCCGTTGATGAGCATGCACTTCGGTCCCTGATGCGAGTCCGGTGGCCAGCGCCAATCGTGACCGTCGCGGCGGGCCCAGTAGTTCGTGACCGGCCGGTTCAAGATCTCGATGAACCGCGTCGGGATCTGCCCTCCGCCGTTCCACCGCTCGTCGATGATGAGCGCCGCCTTGCCGATCTGCCCCGCGAACTGACGCATCAGGTCGTTCTGCCCGGCGACACCCGTGTCGGGAACGTAGATGTAGCCGACCTTCCCGCCCGTTCGTTCGGCGACATGGGCTCGATTGCGCTCGATCCATGCCCGGTAGCGGAGTGCGGAATCGCTTCGCAACGGCTCCACGACGACCTCGCGAACGCTGTCGTCCATCACCGGCTTGTCGTTGACGGCCAGCGTCACGGCGCGGCCGGACGTCCCGATGAACGCACGCCATGGATCGGAGTCGGGATCGAGCGCGACGCCGTTGACGGCCAGCACGAAGTCGCCCTCCTTCACGTCCACGCCCTGGGCCCGCAGCGGATTGCGGGCATCGGCGTCCCAAGGCGCCCCCTCGAGCATGCGGGCGATCCGGTACCCCTTGCCCTCCGGCGACTCGACGAGCTCGAAATCGACGCCGAGCATGCCCACATCGGTGTTGGGAGCGTCCTCGCCATCGCCGCCGAAGTAGTAGGCGTGGCCGACGTTCAACTCGCTGATCAGCTCGCTGATCAGGTAGCTCAGGTCTTCGCGACTGGCGCAGTCGTCGACCATTGCACCGTACCGCTGGCGCATCGCGGGCCAGTCGACGTTGTGCATGTTCGGATCGTAGAAGAAGTCGCGCTGCACGCGCCAAGCGTCGTCGAAGATCTGGCGCCACTCGGCCCGCGGATCGATCCAGGCCGTCATGCCGTCGGTCACGACCCGCTTGCCGCTGGCGCCTGACGACGCGGATGCGATCTGGGCCCCACCGCCGGTCGGCACCAGGATCTTCTTGCCGTCGGCGGTCATCTCGAAGCCGCGGCCGGCCATGACGGACTTCTCCTCCTTCTTGTCGTCCTTCGGATCGAAGACCTTGATCTGCGGGCCGCCGTCGGCACCGCGCGACGGGCGTCGAACGAAGACGAGGTGACCCGCGTCGTTCACCGCGAGATTGCCGAAGTTCCCGGATCGCAACGGAAGCTGGATGGCCCGGGCCTCGATGTCGTCGAACTCGATGACGACATCCTTGGCGGGCTTCTTCTTCTTGCCGTCGCCCTCCTCGGCCTTGTCCTCGGCGGACAGGGCGGCCGACCGCTTGCCCTCGAGCGTTCCCGAGGTTCCGTCGTTCATGGTGAACGTGCCCGACAGGGCGCCGTCGCGCACGGTCGCCTGTGCTTCGCCGCTCATTCCCGCGTCGTGGACCGTGAACGTGAAGGTGAGCCTGGCGCTGCCGGCGTCCCACGATCCGCCCGTGATCAAGGCGTCGCCCATCGGACTCGAAATCGATCCGCTGACCGTTCCTTCCGCGCTCACACGGATGGTGCCGCTGGCCTGGAGACCATCGGGCGGCAGGCCCTCGGCCCCGGCGAAGGTGAGGTCCCAGGAGCCGGAAACGCCGTCGTCGGGCGGCGCCTCGCCTCCCTGGTCGCCGTTCTCCTTCTTTTCCTTCTTCTCCTTGCCGTTCGCCTCTCCGTTCTTCTCGTGCTCGTCCTTCTTGTCGTCCTTCCACGACTCCTCGTCGCTCTTGGCCAGGAACGGCGACTTCACATCCTTGCGCAGCGGGGCCGCCATGAGCACCTGTGTCCCGGCGTAGATGAACGTCGTGTCGATGTCGCCGTACATCGGGTTGTCGAACGAACTGTTGCGGACGAAGTACAGCCAGTCTCCGGCCCGGTCGAAGGCCGGCGAGCCGTCGTTGAAGACGCCGCTGGTCACCGGCACGGTCTCTCCCGTTTCCACGTTGTAGATCCGGATGTGACCGGAGGGAACGTCGTCGGCACCACGCTGATAGGCGATCCACCGGCTGTCCTGCGACCAGCTCGGCGACAGATCGGTGGAGGCCCACGGATCGCGGTCGACGAGCTTCGGTGCCGGCGCCGTGTCCGGGCCGATCGCGGCAACGTCGTCGATCGAGAGCAGCCAAAGCGCCCCCGTCTTGTCGCTGAACGCGAGATGCTTGGAGTCGGGCGACCACAGGGGCGTGTACCGGAAGACCGCACCGTCGAAGGTGATCCGGTGCGGCTCGCCCTTGCCGTCGGACTGCATGACGTACAGCTCGTACTCGCCCGTCGCGTCGGACAGGTAGGCGATCCAGCGGCCGTCGGGACTCCACGCGGGCGTCCGCTCGAAGGCTCCGCTCGTTCGCGTCAGGTTGCGCGGGGCGCCGTTCTCGGCCGGAAGCGTCCAGATGTCGCCGCGGGCGCTGGCGGCCACGCGCTTGGCGCTGGGCGAGATCGACCAGCCGCTCACGAACTTCGACGCATCGACCTGGTGCTCGCGAAGGCGCGGACGATCGCCCGGAATGGCCACCTTCACCTCCCGCGCCTGCTCGCTCGCGAGGTCGAGCACGAACAGTCCGCTGCCTCGTTGAAACACGATCTCGCCACGCCCGTCGGGGCCCGGCCCGACCGACGGCCACTTGACGTCGAAGTCGGAGAACTGCGTGACCTGTCGGTTGTTGCCACGGGCCGGATCGTGCACCCAGATGTTCAACCGATGCTCCGGTCCCTGGTCGGACAGGTAGTACACCTTGTCCCCGTGCCACATCGGGAGCGTGTCGGTTCCCTCCCAATCCGTGATCCGCTTCGACGAGCCATCCTCGAGATTCACGAGCCAGATGTCCGTGGCCATGCCGCCTCGGTACCGCTTCCACGTCCGGGTGTCGGTCGAGTGGGGCGTGTAGGCGAGCCACTTGCCGTCGGGACTGATCGTTCCGGAGGCACCGTACGGAACGGGAAGCTGACGAGGAAGCCCTCCCTCCGCCGGCACCGCGAAGAGCTGGGTCTGCCGCGGCAGTCCGCCAAGACCGTTGGCATGAAAGACAAGCTCGCCGCCGGCCGTGAAGTCGGAAAGCGTCTCGGACGCCGGATGGTGCGTGACCCGCACCGGGACCCCGCCCGCGGTGGGCATCACGTAGATGTCGCGGTTCCCTTCGTAGTTGCCCACAAACGCAACCATCGAGCCGTCCGCGCTGAACCGCGGCATCGACTCGGCACCGGGAGGACTCGCGAGGGGCATGGCGGTCCCGCCTTCGCGCGGCACCACCCAGAGATCGTTCGCATACACGAAGACGATCTGGCTGGGCCCGATGTCCGGGTAGCGCAGCATCGCTGCGTCGGGGCTCGACTCGGCCACGGTCAAGGCGTTGAGGGCGGCGGTCGCGCCCAGCACGCAAGCTCCCAGCACACAACGATTCATGGCGTTCTCCTGAGGGGTGTGCAGCATCCGGCCCGCCGCGATCCCGATCGGCGGGTACTCGGAACGGGTTCTACCAAGAAGCGAGCGTCGCGTTTCATACGGAGCCCATGTGAGACTCGGGCGGTCGCCGAGGAGGCACCACGGCATCAAGGCATCGAGGCATCGAGGGTTCTCCGATCCGGACGCGAGGAGTGGGCCCTGGGGTTGCTCCTGGAGCAGCCGAACAGCCGGCCCGATTCTTGGGCCGTCCCTGCGCCGCCCCGTTCCACCAGACAGCGGAATGCGCGAGTTCGAACTGGGATCCGTCTCGCTCGCCATGCGGTCACGGCGGGCCCTTCGCCACGCTCAGGGCGGGCTCTTCGCCAACAGCACCACGCGGCGGTCGGAAACCACCACCCCACCGGGCTTCTCCACCGTCACGGCGAAGGCGACGGGCTGCCTGACGTCGAGCTTGGGATCAATGGCGACGAACGCATCCGCGCCGTCGGCGGGAATGTCGAACACGCCGCCATCGACCGGGAAGCGGTCGTCCCGTGCCGCATCGAAGATCCAGAGCTGATACTGCCGCTCCGACGGATCGTTGGGCTGCAGGCCGTGAATCCGCATCACCCCCTGCTGCAAGGCCGTGCTCCAGACCACGTCGCCATTGGTGTCCGAGGGATCCCCGGGAGCGGGACAGGATCGCACGAGCGCGTCCTCGGTCGGTGTCCAGGAGACGCGAAGGACATCCGACCCCTGATCCATGAGCCTCGCCCGCAGCACGGCTGGAGGGTCGGGGCGCGCCGCCAACCGCGACGGCCAGACCGCGAGGAGCGCCATGACGAGCGCCGCCGCCAAGGCCAGCCAACCGAATCGAGACAGCCCGCGCAGGGCCTGGTCGTCGCGCCCGCTTGTGGACCGCAGCCGGCGAGCCTGTCTGAGAGCTGCCGGAGACCGCGACCAACGCTCGGCGGACTGTTCAAGCCTGGCCCGAACGGCGCCGGGAAGCGGTTCGAGCGGCGTCGGTGCCAACGCCACCTCCAAGGCAGCCGCGGCCAGATCCATCGCCTCGTCGTCCACCTCCGGGTGGAGCGCCAACAGATGGTCGAGCTCGGCCGACTCCTCGTCGCCGAGTCCGAACAGAGAGCGCTCCGCCAGCAACTCGCGGACGCGTTCGGGCCCCTCGGAGAGGATGTCGGACTCGAAGGCGCTCACGTTCCGGACTCCTGCGCACCATCCTCCGCCTCCCGGCTTCGGTCGAGCAGTTCGCGCATGCGGATCAACCCGCGGCGGGCATGGGTCTTGACGGTACCGAGGGGCAGGCCCGTGGCGCGGGCGATCTGCTCGTGCGAGGCGCCGTGGAAGATCGACAGTTGGAGGACGCGCTGCTGTTCGGGACGGAGCTGCTTCAGTGCCTGCGTCGCCCGCCGCGCGTCCTCGGAGACCTCGGCCGAGTCATCTCCCGTCCGTTCCGGCACGTCCATTCCCTCGGTGAGGGTCGCGGCGACGGGACGGCGAGACCGCTTGCGGTTCCGATCGATCAGCCGCCGTCGGGCGATCATGGCGACGAAGGTGGCTTCCGAGGCAATGGCCTCGTCGAACCGGGCGGCGCTCTTCCAGAGATCGATGAAGATCTCCTGGACCGCATCCTCCGCCTCGGCCGCGTTCGGACAATACCGGCGGGCCACGGACCAGACGAGGCCCCCGAACCGATCCATGCACTCCGCGAGGGCGGAGGGCTCGCCGGTTGCCACGCGATGGAGAATGGGTTCAGTCACCGGACGCGCACGCTCCCTCGACACCGACCTGGCCGGGCGCCCCGAGGGAGCGATCCGACCAGGTCGGGCGATTGTAACTGATCTCGAGGGGCCGCTGGACGACACGGGGGCTGCCGATGGTCCGTGCGTCAGTTCGAATTCGGAAGCACGACGGTGTCGATGACGTGGATCACGCCGTTCGACGCTTCGATGTCGGCCGCCGTCACCTTCGCACCGTCCACCATGAGCGCTCCGTCCATCACCTTGAGCGCCAGCGATCCACCCTGCACGGTCTTTGCCGAGTGCAGGGTCACGGCCTTGTCGGCATAGACGCGACCCGGAACAACGTGGTAGGTGAGGATGGCGATGAGGCGATCGCGGTTCTCCGGCTTCAGGAGGGACTCGAGCGTGCCAGCGGGAAGCTTGGCGAACGCGGCGTCGGTCGGCGCGAACACCGTGAACGGTCCCTTGCCCGACAGCGTCTCTGCGAGGCCGGCGGCCTGGATCGCGGCGGCGAGCGTCGAGAAGCCGTTCTCCTGCGCCACCTGCACCACGTTCATGTCGGTGGGGAGCATGACGTGATCGATCACATGGATGACGCCGTTCGACGCCATCACGTCGGGCGTGACCACGGCCGCGTTGTCGATCATGACCTTGCCGTTGCGGACGGCGATATCCACCCGCTGGCCGGCAAGCGTATCGGCGGACTTGAGACCGACGACCTTCTCGGCGGGCACCATGCCGGGCACGACGTGGTAGGTGAGCACCTGCACGAGACGAGCCTTGTTTTCCGGCTTGAGCAACATCTCGACGGTGCCCTTGGGGAGCTTGGCGAAGGCGTCGTCCGTGGGCGCGAACACGGTGAACGGTCCGTCCGATTTCAGGGCATCGATCAGGTCGGCGGCGGTCAGCGCGGCGGCCAGCGTCTTGAACGAGCCGGCGGCGACCGCGGTGTCGACGATGTCCATCCCGCCGGCCGCGCGATCGCCCATCGCGGAGAGTGCGATGGAAGAGGCGCCGCAGTCGGCCTTGGCCATGGATTCGCATTGCGGGGGGCAAGCCGCAACGATCGCGCTCGCCAGGAAGGCGGTGGTCAGGGAGATCATGGGTCTTTTCCTCGTCGCGCCCCCCAGCGGGGCGCGTGTTCGACAGGCCCCGAGAGGCCGATGGTCGTCCGCCGAACGTCGGCGAATGCCGGCTGTTCTTCGCCTCCTGCCCGCGCGCGGATTCACACCGTGCTGCGCGAGCTTGCGGAACCTGCCACCGACCGGGGAAGATCCGGATCGCGCATTCGTCCATTCGTCCATTCGCGATCGCCCGGAGCTCGCCTCCCCCCCCGGTCGGCTCGAACGAGGTTCCCATGATCCATCTGCACAGGTTGGCCGCGACCGCCATGGTTCTCGCCGTTCTGTTTCCGACCTTCGCCGCTCACGCGGACGACCGCGACGAGCGCATGGCCTGGTGGCGCGAAGCCCGTTTCGGACTTTTCATTCACTGGGGCCTGTACGCGATTCCGGCCGGCACCTGGAACGGAAGCACCGGACACGCGGAGTGGATTCGCGAGACGGCCCACATTCCGGTCGAGGAGTACGAGGGTCTGCAAGCGCAGTTCGATCCATCCTCGTTCGACGCCGACCGTTGGGCACAGCTCGCCGCCGACGCGGGCATGCAGTACCTGGTGATCACCTCCAAGCACCACGACGGCTTCTGCCTGTTCGACTCGGCGCAGACCGATTGGGACGTGACGAACACGCCGTACGGGAAGGACATCATGCGGCAGGTCGCCGACGCGTGCCGACGGCACGGGCTTCGGATCGGCTGGTACCACTCGATCATGGACTGGCACCATCCCGACTACCTCCCGCGACGCCGCTGGGAGGATCGGCCGTCGGACGATGCGCACTTCCCGACGTTCGTTCGCTACCTCTTCATGCAGGTGGGCGAACTGCTCACGAACTACGGGCCGATCGACGTCATGTGGTTCGACGGCGAGTGGGAGTCGACGTGGAACGAGGAGTTGGGACAGGCGCTGTACGCGCACTGCCGCTCGCTTCAACCGAACGTCATCGTCAACAACCGCGTGGCCAAGGGTCGGGCGGGAATGGCCGGCATGACGATCGACCCTCGCGCCGCGGGCGACTTCGGCACGCCCGAGCAGGAGATCCCCGCCACCGGGTTCCCCGGCGTCGACTGGGAGACCTGCATGACGATGAACGACCATTGGGGCTGGAACAGCGCCGACCAGAATTGGAAGAGCACCACCGAGCTCATCAGGATCCTGGTGGACGTCGCCTCCAAGGGCGGGAACCTCCTCCTGAACGTCGGCCCCACCGCGGACGGGCTCTTTCCGCCGGCGGCGGTCGAGCGGCTCGAGGGCATCGGCGCCTGGATGCGGACGAACGGCGAAGCCATCCACGGAACCGTGGCCAGCCCCTTCGCGTCGCTGCCCTTCGACGGTCGCTGCACGATGCGCCGTTCCGCCGACGGAGCGACGGTCTACCTGCTCGTGCAGGGAGCCCCGGCGGATGGCGTTCTCGTCCTGCCGGGGGTCGAGGGGATGCCGTCCCGCATCCGGGTGCTCGGTCGTTCCGACGCCCGCGCGACCGTGACGCGGTGCGGCGCCGACCTCGCCATCAAGGTGCCGACCGCGGCGCTCGACGATCCGGCGTGCACGGTCGTGGCCGTCGAGTTCTCCGGTGCTCCCGTGGTGCATCGACCGCCCCTGATCGACACCGCGGCGGACCGGTTCCTCACCGACACCACCTTCACGCTGTCGCCCGCCGGCGACGACGATGCCGCGATCGAGCTGCGCTACACGCTCGACGGCAGCCCGCCCAACGCGCAATCGGCGCGCGCCGAGGGACCGGTGCGCCTGACGAGCTCCGCCACCGTCGCCGCCCAGGCCTTCCGCAACGGCACCGCCCTGAGCGACGTCGCCACCCGTCGCTTCGAGCGCCTCGAGCCGCTTCCCGCGGCGCTGCCGGCGAGCCTCTCGGCCGGGCT